>NZ_JAVLSP010000119.1:0-8890 GCF_031528575.1 Candidatus Sororendozoicomonas aggregata | reverse complement strand
TTGCTTAAATAGGTCAACTATTCGCACAAATTGATCGAAAATTCTGACTCGCCCTACTGAATTTTATGCTCGAAAGCATAAGTCCGACAGGCTCCTGGCTTGTTGAATAGTTACCAGGAGCGAAACGAAATATGAAGTTATGGGTTGATGCTGATGCCTGCCCTGTCGTTATCAAAAACATTTTATTCCGTGCGGCAGACCGTCTACAGGTGATGGTAACGCTCGTGGCTAACCAGCCGGTAAGTGTGCCGCCATCACCATTTATTCGGATGTTACAGGTAGCTTCAGGGTTTGATAAAGCAGACAATGAAATTGTTAAACGGGCGTCAGCCGGTGATGTGGTGATTACCGGTGATATCCCGTTAGCGGCAGAAGTGATGGAAAAAGGAGCAACAGCCCTAAGCCCTCGTGGCGAGTTATATTCGCCGGAAACTATCCAGGCCAAGCTCACCATGAGAGATTTTATGGAAACATTACGGGCCAGTGGGATTCAGTCAGGCGGGCCATCCGCGTTAAGCCACAGTGACCGTCAGCAGTTTGCTAACCATCTCGATCGGCTGCTAGGAGCCTGTCGGACTTAAGGTGATTTCGGCCTGAAATCCACAAAGAGCGGCCATATTTTCCGATGAATTTGCTTAAATAGGTCAACTATTCGCACAAATTGATCGAAAATTCTGACTCGCCCTACTGAATGTCATGCTCGAAAGCTTAAGCCCGACAGCCTCCTAGCCCGGATATTTCATAAACATGCTCCTGGCCTTGCTTGCTCCTTGCGGCTCTAAGGGAGTTTATGAAATATCCGGGCTAGCAAAAAACAACGAATACCTGACATACGGCCTGTTATGTTCCCCAATGCTCTGGCATAAAAGGGATTCAATGCCTGGAACAACAAACATTTTGTCGACAAAGATTGTGGAAAGCATTTCCTGGTGGTCATAAAGTATCCGCCAGGTAAACTTTTATCAGAATAATAAGGAGGTTTTTTTATGGCAATAGTTGATATTCCCAAGCCAGAGAAAAAAATACCCATCGGTATCAGCGCGTGCCTGATGGGACACAAGGTTCGCTACAACGGCGGTCATAAACGTTCTTCATTGTGTATGAACACCCTGGCTGATTACTTTGATTTAACCCCCGTTTGTCCTGAGGTGGGCATTGGCCTGGGCACCCCCAGAGAACCCATCAGACTGGTGGGTTCAGAGCATGACTATGCCGTTGTGGGCACCGATACAAAAGAACTGGATGTCACAGAACAGCTCAGGGATTACGGTATTAATACGGCCAGGGAGATGACCTCCATCAGCGGCTATATTTTAATGCAGAAATCACCGAGTTGTGGCATGGCGCGGGTAAAAATTTATCATCCCAATGGAAACCCCAGTGGCTTCAGTGGCAGTGGTCTATTTGCTAAAGGACTCATGGAAACGAATCCATTACTGCCCGTTGAAGAGGAAGGACGTTTACATGACCCGGTATTAAAAGAAAATTTTTTTACCCGGATTTATGCCTTTCATCGCTGGCAAACAACAGTACAGGACGCTGTTTCCTACGAGGCTATCGGTGCTTTTCATGCCGCCTACAAATACACGCTGATGGCCCACAACCCGCAAAATTATACTGAGCTCGGAAGGCTGGTTGCCAAGGGGCGAAAGGTAGCGCTGGCTGAGCTACAAGATGCCTATATTACTATTTTTATGAAAACACTGGCTCGCAGGGCTACGCGAAAAAGTCATACCAATGTGATGCTTCACTTACTGGGGTATATCAAGCAAACGGTAGCCAGTGAAGACCGGCAACAGATTCTCAAGCTCATTGAGGAATACCGCCAGGGCATAGTGCCTTTAGTGGTTCCCCTGACCTTGCTTCGGCATTTTCTGGACATCCATGGCTCTGATTATGTCAAGAATCAAGCCTATCTGAAGCCTTACCCCGAACAATTAGGACTTCGCAATCTGATTTAACGCACTTGGAGCCTGTCGGACTTAAGACAATCCCGGCCTAAAATCCAGGAAGTGCGAGAAAGCGCGAGAAAGCGCGGGAAAGCGCGGGAAAGCGCAGCCAGAATTTCCGATCAATTTGCTTAAATAGGCCAGCTATTCGCACCAATTGATCGAAAATTCTGACTCGCCCTACTGAATTTTATGCTCGAAAGCATAAGTCCGACAGGCTCCTTGGGCCCAGTGATTATTGCCCTTTGGATAAACGACTACAACAAAGTCTGTTGATTCCCGGACACCCCCCTGAGCCGGGCAGACAGGTGGGTAATCCGCCGGGCGGATTTCACATTACGAACGGCCATGCCAACAGCTTTCGCCTGACCGATGAGCACCACTAACTGCTTACCGCGGGTTACACCCGTGTAGAGCAGGTTACGCTCCAACAAGGTAAAGTGCTGCATGGCCATTGGGATCACGACGCAGGGATATTCGGAACCCTGACTTTTATGGATCGTTATCCCATAAGCCAGGGAGAGCTCATCCAGTTCATTGACCTGATAATTCACCCTGCGCCCGTCAAAGGCAATCATCAACTCACCTTCTTCCATATCAATACTGCTGACTGTGCCAATATCACCATTAAAGACGTCTTTGTCGTAGTTATTGACCGTTTGAATCACTTTATCGCCCGGGGCAAAAGTCCAGCCAAAGCGGGTGACCTTAGGGTGGGCATCCCCATTAAGGGCTGCCTGAAGGGCAACGTTCAGACTTCGCGCACCGAGTCCACCGCGATTCATCGGTGCCAGCACCTGAATATCTTTTACCGGGTCAAAGCCAAACTTCTCGGGCAAACGCTGGGTGACCACGGTCATTAATTTATTGAACAGCGCTTCAGGATCATCACCTGTGATGTAATAAAAGTCGGTATTCTCCCCCTGCGCACTTTTACGTGGAACCTGACCACGGTTAATGGCATGGGCACCGGTGATAATGTGTGACGTTGCCGCCTGACGGAAAATCTCTGTCAGCCGTGAGACGGGCACTTCGCCGGAATCAATCAAATCACTTAACACCGCTCCCGGCCCGACAGAGGGTAGCTGGTCTACGTCGCCCACTAAAAATACTGCCCCATTGTCGGGTACCGCACGCAGTAGCTGATTCATCAGCACGACATCCACCATGGAGGATTCATCCACGACCAGCAGGTCTGTTGCCAGCGGATTATCCCCATTGCGTTTAAAATCAAACCGTGACGGATCAAACTCTAACAAACGGTGAATGGTTGTCGCTTCCTGCCCGGTGGATTCTGATAACCGTTTAGCCGCACGCCCCGTGGGCGCGCAAAGAGTAACATGCGCCCCCTTGGCCATAATGATTTTCAAAATACTGTTAACCACAGTAGTTTTACCCACGCCGGGGCCGCCGGTAATAATACAGAATTTCTTTTGTACAGATTGGGCTACCGCTGATTTTTGGGACGCCGATAGCTCAATAGCTGCTTGCTCTTCAACCCAGGGAATGGCCTTGTCAAGATCAATGCCTGACCAACGAGTAGTGCCTGTTAACAAGCGTTTAACATGATGAGCCACACCCACTTCAGCACGGTGCAATGGCGTAAGAAAAACACAAGGCTCATCGTCAATGGTTTCCGGTGTCAAGCGGGTTTCATCCACTTCTGCCTGGATGGCTTGCTTGATGGTATCCTCAGGAATGCCCAACAGGTTAACCGCTGTGTCCACTAATACCTGAAACTTCTGGGCACAATGACCTTCACCGGAAAATTCCTGCAATACATGACGGACACCGGCCTGCGCACGAATTAACGACAACCGGTCAATGCCCAACCGCATGGCTAACTGGTCGGCGGTTTTAAAACCAATGCCGTGAATGTCCAGTGCCAGTCGGTACGGATTCTCCCGCACCTTAGCGACAGACTCATCCCCGTAGGTTTTATAAATCCTTACAGCGCGGGCTGTCCCTACCCCGTGAGACTGCAAAAACACCATAATCTCACGGATGACTTTCTGCTCAGACCAGGCAGAGGTGATTGTCTCCCGCCGCTTTTTGCCAATACCATCGAGTTCCATCAACCGCTCAGGCGTTGCTTCGATAATATCAAAGACCTTTTCACCAAAGGCTTTAACCAACCGTTTGGCAAAATGCGGGCCAATGCCTTTTACCATTCCAGAGCCAAGGTACTTCTCAATGCCTTCAATCGTAGTAGGCGTGACTGTCTTGATCCGCTGAACTTTAAACTGCACACCATGCTTGACATCGTTAAACCAGATCCCTGTGGTTTCAACATACTCACCGGCAGTAATAGACGGGGTGTTCCCCGTCATCGTCACCAGTTCCCGCTGCCCTTTGCACTTCACACGGATCACAAAAAAGCCGGACTGTTCACTGTGAAAAGTGACACGCTCCACGGCACCTTCGAGGCGAATCACAGGCTGATGATCAGTCGCCGTTTTATCTGCGGAGGGTGGTCGGGTTGAATACATCGGGTTTTTCTTCAAGGGCCAATTCATTATGTCATGATGATACTAAAAAGCCAGGGAGAACCACACCCTGGAAACCTGAGTTTGACAAGCTCCTGGCCATTGTGACTCCTGTAATAAAAGTACAGGTTTTTACCCGCGTCGTATAACCACTTCAAGGAGAATTATACAAAGCAATAGACGATGTTTTTTCACTGCCCTAAAAAACATACACTGTTGTACAAGTTAGCTGACTGATTCATGGTGTTCTATGCTATTACTTGAATACATTTTAAACACTCAGATCTGATCAGCCCGCTTTTTTGTCTGCTATAGAGAACGTTAACTCAGAATCTGCGTTACTGAAAAATGTTTTTGCTTATTAGCCAGGCGCCTGTCGGACTTAAGAGAATTTCGGCCTGAAATCCAGAAAATACGAGAAAGTGCGAGAAAGTGCGAGAAAGTACGAGAAAGTACGAGAAAGCGCGGCCAGAATTTCCGGTCAATTTGCTTAAACAGGTCAACTATTCGCGCAAATTGATCGAAAATTCTGACTCGCCCTACTGAATTTTATGCTCGAAAGCATAAGTCCGACAGGCGCCTGGCACTTATGGAAATCCACCATTTATTGGCACCTTCGCCCATAAAAGGTCTGACAAGGATAATTCGTTTATTACAATTCTTGAGTAGGAAGTAAAGAGTGTGCCTGATCAACAATCTCAAAAAATTCTCCTTCAGACCCCTTCGTTCATCCATGCCTTTTGTACCATGGCAATTATCATTGTTACCATCAGTGGCGGACTTTTCTTTCTTCATACCAGCTTGCACAGTTTATTGTTGATTTGCATTCTCGTCGCCTCCACCAGTGCCCGGATGCTGGGCTATGACTACACGACTATCCGTCAAGCCATGCACAGTGGTATCAGCTCCGCGCTAACAGCCATTTATATTTTTATTTTGATTGGTGTGCTCATTGCCGCTTTCATTGCCAGCGGCACCATTTCTACGCTGATTTACTACGGGATTTCACTTCTCCATCCCGCCATACTATTGCCCGCGTCTTTAGTGCTATGCAGTTTTATGTCCATTGCCACAGGCACCAGCTGGGGAACGGTAGGAACTATTGGTGTTGTTTTGATGGGCATCAGTACAACACTGGGAATACCCGCTCCCCTTATGGCGGGGGTTATTGTTTCTGGCGCCTGCTTTGGCGATAAAATGTCCATTGTGTCTGACACCACCAACCTCGCCGCGATGGCTGCAAAAACGCAGCTCGATCGCCATATCAGGAGCATGACCTATACGACTGCTCCCACTTACCTGTTGACGTTGGTCATCTTCACTGTCGTAGGGACTAAATTCGCCTGTGAACCTTTGCCTGTCAGCGCACTTAACACGATTCAGGGCGCTATCGCGCAGCATTTCAACCTAAGCCCTATTACCCTGTTACCTATTGTCCTGATGCTGGGTTTAAGTGTTGCCCGTATACCCGCGGAGCCTGCTTTACTGACATCATCCATCACCGCAGTCGTCATTGCTGTTTTTTTACAAGATCAAACGCTGCCGTCAGTACTCACCACTTTATACGATGGCAATAAAACGCATACCGGAATTGCCAGCGTTGACCATGTTCTGGACCGGGGGGGCATTGCCTCCATGATGTGGACGCTGTCACTCTCTTTAATGGCGCTGGCTTTAGGGGGTATTCTTGAACGCTGCCAGTTTCTTTACATATTGATCTCTGTGCTGGTTAAGCAGATAAAACGAAAAGCAACCCTGATCTTCGTTACACTCACTGGCTGCTTTTTTGGTAATGTAACCATGGGCGAAGCCTACATGTCGATTATTCTTGGAGGGCAACTTTTCGGTGAGGCTTACGACCAAAAAAACATTGCCAGATTCGTCTTATCCCGTTCTTTAGAAGAAGGCGCTACTTTAACAACAGCTTTGATTCCCTGGACAACGGGCGGCGCTTTTTTTGCGTCAACACTTGGGGTTAAGGTATTGGATTTCGCACCCTGGGCTTTGCTTAACTGGCTTAACTTTATTATCTCTGTTGTATTTGCCTATCTTGGTATTGCATTGTTTACCACCAACACTAAACACTATCAGGTGGAAGCTCAAACCGGTTAAGCACGCTCTTTAAAAAGCGCTCATGAAAAAGTGCTCATGATCTTTTGTGAACAGCGTAAAACAGGCAGCGGTTTCAGCGCATAAAAGATTGTCAATAATTTCCCGGGAGCCTGTCGGACTTATGCTTTCGAGCATAAAATTCTGGCCGCGCTTTCTCGCGCTTTCTGGATTTTAGGCCGAAATTGTCTTAAGTCCGACAGGCTCCTAGTATTGGTATTTGAGGTATCTATAAACTACTATCTTACGCACAGTCAAATCGACTTTGGCAACCATGCTTCTTTATTGGAAAACCGAAAGCTGAACCCCGGTAACTAAAACAGGATCACCTGTGAACTTTTCTTAACTGAAATAAAGAGGCCGGTTGTACCAAATCTTAACTCTGAAAATTTAATTGCTGATGACCTTTGTGTCTCTAATAGTAAGTATTGCATAGAGAAAGATAATATGAAGTATTTTTCCCCCCTGGCTCTGCTTGTTTTTTTATTCCAGTCGCTGACATGGTCAGTTTATGCCAGTAATGACGCGCCATCCGTCAAAGGCTGGCCTGCCGGTATAACCACCATGGGTTCCATTGCTGAAGGTTCGCAAAATACGTTCAGTTATCAACACCTTCTTTCCCGCAGCCTTCCCGGTAAAACCGAAGCTATCTTTACTTATGCCCTGGGCGGCGGCGGAGATACGTATAGCCTGAGGGTGCACGCCAAACCTACAAAATCGCAAAACCTGATCAAACTGGCCCGGTTGTTGGAAGCAAAGGGCGACAACGTTAGCATTATGCCCGTTGTTGTGGTCTACACCTCCGGCGCGAGTAGTTCCACAGATGCCATGAATACCGACTTTGGCCTGAGTACCAAACCAGAATACGCGAAAAACCTGCAGCACCGGCTTGCCAATTTAATCATTATCGCAAATTACCTTCAGAGCCAAAAAGATGATACTCACCCGATTCCCGCCACACTGATCATCAACCCCGATTTTCTGGGTGAGATTCATAAAATCGCCAAAGGCGTCGAATGGGCACCTTTTAACCTGAAAACCATGAAGCTGAAACTTCGTACCGCCATTGTCAGGGCCTACAAAGATGCAAACGTGCCTGTGCCCACCGACATTCCGGCAGAATTTACTAATCAGGCGGGTATCAACGCTTATATGGATGCCATTGGCTGGATCATAAAAACCCAGGCCCCTGATGTCCCTTTCGGGTGGATGGATAATATCTGGGCCGGTGATCCCCAGGGTCATAAATGGATTCATCATCCCGACCAACTGGTAGCGCATGTTGACGCCGAAGCTAAATTCCTTGAGGGATTGCATTTATACGATCTGAATAATCCATGGAGGCCGGACTTCATTGCTTTTGACAAATACGAACGTGACAATTTAGGTGCCATACCAAATAATCTCAATAATGGCTATACCTATAACATACCTGCATGGAATACCTATTTTAATTTTATTGCCGGTGTGAGCCAGAAACTGACTAATATACCGGTTTTGCTTTTCCAGTTACCCGGAGGCCATATCCAGATTCCCAGTGATATTGACGCGCGCGCAGATCATGGTTCCACCGCCCCGGTCTATCTGTTTGGCGACAAGGCATTGGAGGAGAATTTAACTAATGTTAAACCCTATATTACCAAATTGACCTTTGCCAACCCCAAGGTGGATTATAACTTCAATGCCAGCAAAGTGGTTTCCTATCTCAAAGAGGGTGATGCCAATTGGCAGCAAGGACATCTGGATGTTTTAAAGAAGAGTAATATTTTTGGTATTTTGTGGGGTGGTGGCAGCACCACAAGCATTGTTGGACTCGATGCCGCTCGTGACGACAGTGGTTGGCTGTACAATAGAGTGAAGGCTTATTATCAGTCAGTCCAGTAAATCAGCAAAAAGCATCATTCGATGCGGCTAATTAGATTGAGCGGCACTGGCATGTGTCGCCCAGGCTCCGCAAAAAAGTGTATTCATTCTTATACCAGTGACCTTTTCTAATACAGTTATAAGTATGGCAACCAGAACATCAGAACAATAGACATGACGAATAAAACCTGATTGTGGGGCGTTTTAATACAGTACTTTCGTTCATATTTTAATGTGGTAGTGGCGCCAAGAACCTGTCGGACTTATGCTTTCGAGCATAAAATTCTGGTCGCGCTTTCTCGCGCTTTCTCGCACTTTCTCGCACTTTCTCGCACTTTCTCGCACTTTCTGGATTTTAGGCCGAAATTGTCTTAAGTCCGACAGGCTCCTAGGAGCCTGACCGAGAATAGCGCCCGTAGCGAGGATGGCAGAAAATTGAGGATAAAAAGTCGGAAATTTTTAGTGAATAGTGGTTCTATTTGC
>NZ_JAVLSP010000118.1:0-8905 GCF_031528575.1 Candidatus Sororendozoicomonas aggregata | reverse complement strand
CTAGGAGCCTGACCGAGAATAGCGCCCGTAGCGAGGATTGCGAGAAATTGAGGATAAAAATTTCTGCTTCTGAGGAAAATAGCGGGGCTATTTGATGAAGAAGCAGGAATTTTTAGATCAATTTATCGCAACCGCAGTAGGGCAGTCTATTCTCGGTCAGGCTCCTGGTGAAGATGACAACTGACTTTTACTGACGTGACGTAACTGACGAAAGGATGTGACGGAATTCTTTTAATCAAATTCTACTATCGAACATAGGATTGATTTTTTAATTATTTAAAGTCAACAAGTTAAAGAAACTGGTGGTGAAAGCTGGAAGCAGAAAAGAGGCTTATTTATGGCTTATGGATATTCTAATGGTGGGGGTTTATCGGGTTCCCGCCATAATCGCAATTTACAAAATCAAGTATCAGAACATTTACTCCAGCCAGGTAGTTCGGGTGCCAGCGCATCGATATTTAATTCACGAACTGTCACTGCGGCACCTTATTATCAGTGCCATATTAGCGGTAGTTTGGAACAATTTGATACATTAGATGCGTTACTTTCCAATCGTTATTTGTTACGGAATTTTAAAAGAAATATAGACTTATATTGTCCTGGGTTTGACATTTCTCTGAGTGACAGAGAGATTAAAGAAGCGATTGTTGCTGATACTAACTGTCGTCAATGCTTTCTGTTGATTAACGATATTGACACCATAAATCCCGTTTCTCAATCCCAAACTACCAACGAACGGGTTCCTGAAATGAGAGGTGACCCAATAAACGCTAGCCAGATTGTTTATAATAGTGACAGGTCAGAATATGAAAATCGTTTTTTCACATTCACCAGTGGCCGTTTTCGTAGATATCTCCGTGATTTTAGAACGACTAAACACGGCCATGATTATAGAAATTCCCTGAGATTGGCTGAAGCTGGATTTTATTTCTCTCCCGCCAGGAAAGAGGTTCGATGCTATTGTTGTGGAGGAGTTGTGAGGCCCGAGTTAGTTGAGGCCAGTGATAATGTTCTTCAAATGCACGGTAAGTTTTACCCTCAATGTAACTACCTTCTCGAGAGTCAGGGGCAGGCGTTTATTGATGATTGCCAAGCGCGCGTGACTTTCCTTGAACAGAGTCTGGTTGCTCAGCCACTTCCTGATACCCCAAAGTTATATCAACAGCCCGTGAGTGAGGGGGTAAGGCATAGAGATGAGATGGAGTTTCAGTCTGATGACGATAGAAGAAGAATTTATGAAGGGCAAATTCATGGGATAGGCTCTGAAGTGTGGGATCGAAGAAGAGAAAGAAGAGAAAGAATAGATGGAAATGACAACAGTGAAGTGACTCAATTTATGGGTAACAACACAGGGACTGACTGTAATACGTTTATCGAAAATCTTCGAGGGAAAATATCAGGCCGACAGCTTGACGCTTTGCAAAAACTCCATAGAAAGATTCAGCGGGCAAATTTTGGACGGGAGGAGTTTCAGCAATCTTTTGCACAAATCCTTCAGAGCCTCGGTGAATATCCTGACGGTTTGCTAGGTGAAATTGCTGAAGAAATTACCGCTACGATTAACGCCGCTGAAGAAACAGATTGTCAGGATCATACATCGGAAATTATTGATCAGATTAAAACACGGATGCTCTTTGTCGCATTAAGTCAAGATCTTAATCGTGAGAACAGACCCTTCTCACTATTGCAGTTACTGTGTAAATTAAAATTATTCTTCAATGAGAGTGTTTTGTTCAAAACACTTGGAGAAATTCGCTTTAATGATGGAACGCCTTTGATTGCCTCCAGGGAGTCAACCGAAATTAGAGGTTATGTTAAGAATCACCTGGCAGAAACAGTGTGCAAGTTTCCAGAAAATCACATTACACAACGTTATTCTACCATCGGTCAATTACCTTATGACGTCATGGAAAGGTTTAAGTATCAATTTTTAATCAGTAGTAATAATCAGGCTGATTTCATTAACTATCTCCAGAAAATTCTGGAATCCGATAGTGGGTTTTTAAATTTTATCAAGCAGCATGATGAAAACTTTTCTGTCAGTCACTCTAAAGCGGAAAGTAACGCTGAGTTATTGATGGAGAGTTTGAACGCTGATTTTGCCAGAGAAACGGAGCAGGAATTACTGGAAGAAGCATCGAATGTTGCCCAGACTCGTCAACAGTGGCTAGAAGAAAATATTGAAGAGTTTGTCAATGTAAAGGTTAGAGAACACTGGTATAGTATTGTCATGGAAACATCAATGTAGTGCTTTTTCTAGGACAGCCTCTAACAAAATTCTATCATTAATGCCTGCTTTCATTGCCACAGGTGGAGTAATCTCATATTGGCAGTCAAATAATGTAATACGCCATTACTATTGCAATGGCGTACATTTATCTATTCATTAGCAAAGCTGATATCTATCACCAAAGGGTCATGATCCGAAGAACGGAAGGCGTTATCAGCGTATAGAGATTGTAATTTATCTTCTGGTTTGTATTTTATTGTGTAGTCCAGCAGGTTGGATTCAGCAGCGTTAATGTGCCATTCCTGTACGTTAACGATGTTTTCCAGAAATGCCGGGGAAGCCAGAGCATGGTCGAGATTACCTAGTTCACCGTTGTATGAATAAGAATACGTTTTCTTGTATGGTTGCGTGTAGGGCATCAGATTTACATAGCCAAACGAAGGCGCCAGTTCTTGATCCTCTTCGCCCATGGGCTTGCCGTCCAGAAATAAGTGACTTGCCGGTTTTAATGGCCTTTGCGCTTCATCATTATTGGTTAGCAGAAGCATAGGGTCTTCTTGCGTATACGCGTTAAAGTCACCAATAAGCAGAAGGTGATCACTATCAGGGTTGAATCGTTCTTTTAAGTGTTTCCCAAGTTCGTTGACGGCAGAGATACGGAAAGAGTTGCAGTGCTCCTGACCGTCTTCTACCAGATTTTCTGGTTCGTCTTCCCAGCAGCCAGAGCCTTTTGATTTAAGATGACTGACAACGATAGTGAATTCAGTGCCTGATACATTATCGGCGAAGGTTTGGACAAAAGAAGGGCGTTGGGCTTGTACGATTTTCTCCTTGTCAACGTTGATAAAGTGCTGAGTAGGTAAGGTAATAATGCTGGACTTACCAACGCTACTTATTGTTTTTTTGTCGTATAATAATCCTGTAGTGATTGCATCGGTGCCGATTTGACCGTTGTCCTGTCCTGTATAGTCAACGAATGTGTATTCTCGATCACTTTTGTCATTAAGACCATCAACCAGATCCTGAATGGCACTGTGTTCACCAAAACCATCATTTTCGATTTCCATCAGTCCGACGATATCGGCATCCATACTGGTGATGGCATTGATAATCTTATCTTTCTGGCGAGTAAACAGTTCAGCTGAATCAGCCCCACGGCTTTCATGTTGGTTTCCATTTGCATCAATGGCTTCTGACTCGTCAAAATCAACTTTACCTTCAGAGATATAGAGACCATTAAAGTAGTTCAGCACATTCATGCTGGCGACGCGTAGCTGACTCTCTTGTCGCTCTGGAGGGGCTCTTCTGGGACTGATCCCTTCGCCAAAGGTTATATCAACAGTCGGTATAACTTGTACTTTTCCGTACGCATAGCGGGCAACACCTATAACGCTATCGGCTGTATTTCCTACGCGAATAGGGTTTTCAGCGCTAAATTCCGGGTAGTAAGTGAAATCACCAGTGTTTTGTGAGCTGATGCCGTCATCGATTATTAAACGACTATTATCGTTTTTAAGTTGCTCGGCAACAGCTTTGTGAGACTCGGCAGGGTAAAGATTAGTGGGCTTCCACAGAGGGCTGTCTTTAGCAAGCTCAATTTCACCATAACGACCAAAGTTATAGTTGTCTGTGATGTACCATGTATTGTTGGCTAACTGAATGAGCATGCCTTCGTATAGATTGTGGATATCATCAAGGGTTATGTCATCGGTTATCAGGTGTGGCGTTGCCTGCCAGCCTGTGTTATCCAGTTTTATTGTGTCGTCTGATGAGGTTATACGAAGTTGTGTTTCACTATATACTTCATAAACCTCACCGGTAATTTCTACGGCGTCTCCAACAGTAAACTCTGTGGCCAGCTCTTCTTTACTGTTGTTGCAAATCATCAGACCATTAGAGGTAGCGGGGTTTTTTGTAACCTGGTCAGCGGTTTGAATAAAGTAAACCCCTTTACAGACTTCATCTCCTTGATAGTCGTCAAGATTTAATCGAGGAGCCAGGGCTGTCACAACCCCGGAAACGGTGAAGGTTTTTCCATCAATAGGGCTTTGGACAAAATTACCTTCATCATCATAGCCGGCCTTACTCTGTTGCTGAATCTCGCTGATGGTTGAAAAACTTTTGTTACCGTTATCGTTATTATCAGAACTACAGCCCACAATGGCCAGAGCCAGTGTTGATACTGCAAAAAGGCGATTTACCGGGTAAAGGTTTGAGGCATCGAAGTGCATAGAGTGTCTCGAGTAAAGGCGATTATAGGTGTTGTAGCCATTTGTTCAATGGCTCAAAAATACCCGGTTTTTTTTACACTTTGATGTCGGTTTGATGTCAGAATAAGGCTTGATGCGTTTGTGTTCTCATAGTAACCAAGCCTACAATCTGCCGCTATACTTCTTATCGGATTGTGACATGTCCTCACCCTCTCAACTACACCATCAGATATGCCAGGGCGCAGAGATACTGGGTTTTTCCTTGTCGGAACAACAGGCTGAACGACTCACGCAGTATGTTGCGTTGCTGGCAAAGTGGAATAAAACCTATAATCTGACGGCTGTTAGAAACCCTGTGGAAATGGTGTCACGTCATATTCTCGATAGTTTAAGTGTTATCCCTCACGTTAAAGGCGACAACATTCTGGATGTGGGATCAGGTCCTGGGCTACCCGGCATACCTTTGGCTATTATGTACCCTGAGCGACAAGTTACAACACTGGACAGCAACGGTAAAAAAACCCGTTTTATGACGCAGGCAAAGCTGGAGTTGGGTTTAAATAACCTGAGCGTGGTTAATGCCAGGGTAGAAGCATACACGCCAGAGAGATTATTTGATGAAATTACGACCCGTGCCTTTAGCTCTTTATTGGCGATGGTGCAGGGAACAAAGCATCTTTTGCGTCAATCAGGTGTTTATCTGGCCATGAAAGGGCTATATCCTGAGGAAGAGCTTACTGAGCTGACGGCAAACACTGCTACTGAGCTGGTAGAGTCCATCTCCCTGCGGATTCCAGGCAGTGAAGGTGAGCGTCATATTGTGATTTTGCGTAATAAGTAACAAACGGTGGCAGGCGGTTGTGGGAAAAATTCTTGCGATAACCAATCAGAAAGGGGGAGTGGGAAAGACTACTTCCAGTGTCAATCTGGCGGCGTCCCTTGCGGCTTCAGGAAAGCGGGTATTACTGCTGGACCTTGATCCTCAGGGAAATGCCACAATGGGTAGTGGGGTTAACAAGCATAACCTTGATAAGTCGATGTATCATGTACTGACAGGTCGTAGTCCGCTGGAAGACGTTATCTGCCGTGGCGAAGGCGTTGAGTTTGATGTCCTTCCATCCAATGCTGATTTGACAGCAGCTGAAGTCGAAATGATGACAATGGATAATAAAGAGTCCATCCTGAAACATGTACTCGAGACAGTATTGGACAAGTATGATTTTATCCTGATTGATTGTCCTCCGTCGCTTAACATGCTAACTGTGAATGCGATGGTAGCAGCAAGAGGGGTCATTATTCCCATGCAGTGTGAGTACTATGCGCTGGAGGGATTAACGGCTTTAATGGACACCATCACCGGTATTCGAAAAACGATTAACCCGGATTTACATATTGAAGGTTTGCTGCGGACGATGTACGACCCTCGCACCAGTCTGACAACGGAAGTCTCACGTCAGCTGATCAGCCACTTTGGCGATCAGGTGTATAAAACCGTGATTCCTCGCAATATCAGGCTGGCAGAAGCTCCAAGCCATGGCAAGCCGGTGTTGGCATACGACAAAAACTCCCGGGGCGCTATTGCCTACCTCGCTTTAGCAGGTGAACTGCTGAAAAAGCATGAATCCGGTCTGGCTGGTAAGAAAACAGGGATGCGTTAAATTATGGCAAAGCAACGTTTAGGTACTAACCTCAATGCATTGTTGGGGGGAGCAAATATCAATCCAACCATGGCTGAAGAGCTGTCGTCAGAAGCGTCAGCTGTTGGAAGCAGTAAGCAGGAGACTGAGCTGAAGCACCTGCCGGTAGAATTTATTTCACGGGGAAAATACCAACCTCGTCGTGATATGCACCCAGAGGCGTTGGAAGAGCTGGCTGAGAGCATTAAAGAACAGGGTGTGATGCAGCCTATTGTTGTCCGCTCTATTGCTGGCAATCGTTATGAAATTATTGCCGGTGAGCGTCGTTGGCGTGCAGCGCAAATTGCGGGTTTAGCGGATATTCCCGCTGTGATTCGTGATGTGCCCGATGAGGCCGCCATTGCCATGGCGTTGATTGAAAACATCCAGCGCGAAGACCTTAATCCCATTGAAGAGGCGGTGGCGCTTTCACGCCTGCAGAAGGAGTTTGAACTCACCCAGCAAGAGGTAGCACAGGCGGTTGGCAAGTCCAGAACGGCAGTAACCAATATTTTACGTCTTATGTCGTTAGGTTCTGAGGTCAAGAAAATGCTCGAGCATGGTGATCTGGAAATGGGACACGCCAGAGCACTGTTGACACTGCCTGAATCAGAGCAGCTGGAAGTTGCCCGCGTTATTGTCGCAAAAGGACTATCTGTTCGACAGACCGAATCCTTGGTGCGGTCACACCAGCAGAAAAATGACAAAAGTGGTAAACGTAAAAATAAAGTTGATCCTGACATTCGACGCCTTGAAGAGCAGTTAGCTGAAAAAATCGGGGCGAGAGTGGCTATTCAAAGTAACGCGAAAGGTAAGGGAAAACTGGTGATTTCCTACAACAGTAATGATGAGTTGGGTGGTATTTTAGCGCACATGAATGTGGTTCTTGATTGAGCTGGTGAGCTGTGTGATGATTGCGATCTGCTACCAATAGCCTGTTCTAACTACCCTTTACGCGAATAATCTGAATGTTGGTTTTGCGTTGAAACGCCTGATAATACCAGGGTTTACTCGTTATTTCGCTTTCTTCTGACGTCCAGCTTGCCATGATTATTACGGTAGCTAGAAAAGGCCATTGGTATTATTTCTGAACAGGGGGAGGACTCAAAGCAAAGCTAAGGCAGTCTTAAAAGTCATGCTCCTACCGCGGCTACGATAAATGGGTCTAAAAAGTCGCTTTTGTTCGTCAAATAGTCCCGCTATTCTCCTCACAAAAGCAACTTTTTATCCGCCATTTCTCGCAGTCCTCGCTACGGGCAGACTTTTAAGACTGCTTCTAAGGTGGTAGGAAAAATCATGTTTTATGTCGTTAAAGTTATCTTCTGGATCGAAATGCAAAGGGCTGTGTACTTTTTTCGTTAGCGATGATTTTCCATTGGTACTGGGGGAAATTCACCGGAAATCGGCCTGCTTGTCATGACAGGGGTGGATATATGACTTTTTAGGTATTCTATTCTTGTTTTGCTGGCAGGTTAACCACAAGATTGAAGATAATGTTCTCGCTATTTAAAACCTTTTTCTTACTTGGCTGGGTGAGCTTTGGTGGCCCCGCGGCTCACATTGGCTACTTTCGGCAAACCTTCGTTGAGAAGCTCAACTGGCTTAGCGATGAGGAATACGCTCAGTTAGTCGCATTAAGTCAGTTTCTTCCTGGCCCAGGCTCAAGCCAGGTGGGCTTCGCGGTTGGGTATAAAAAAGGTGGGGTACTCGGTGGTATTCTTGCCTTTATTGGCTTCACGCTTCCCTCCTTGATCATCATGCTAGTCTTGGCAACACTTAGTGCAGAGTTAACCGACTTCACTTGGTTTGACTCTGTTATTCATGGCTTAAAACTCTTAGCTGTGGTGGTGGTTGCAGACGCTACCTGGGGGATGTACAACAATTTCTGTAAAGAAAAAGTAGGGTTGGCACTGTTTGTCTTTACTGCTATCGCTCTACTTATTTTTCCAGGTATTGCTACTCAGATCGCCGTACTGATCATCGCCGCGCTCATTGGTATGCGCGCATTACAATCAGAGAACCAACCATCACAAGGTCGCTTCAAAGCCAACTGGACTCCCCTGATTGTTTTCTTTGCTCTGTTTGCGGGTTTGCCATTTGTCGCCCATTTAAGTTCAGAGCTCGATATTTTTAACAGTTTCTTCCAAGCAGGTAGCCTGGTATTTGGTGGCGGTCACGTTGTTCTTCCACTACTACAAAACTTGGTGGGCGATCAGCTAAGTCCTGATGCATTCCTGACTGGTTATGCTGCCGCACAAGCAGTGCCAGGCCCGATGTTTACCTTTGCGACGTATCTTGGATATGACCTGATGCCAAATATGCCTGTCTTTGGTGCACTCATGGCAACATTGGCTGTATTCCTACCTGGTTTTCTGTTGTTGCTTGGAGTTCTTAAGCACTGGAATCAGCTAGCTGCGATACCAAAAGTCAGCGGTGCGCTAAAAGGGGTGAATGCTGCGGTCGTCGGCTTGCTACTTTCTGCTGTGTATCAGCCTGTGTTCGCGAGTGCGGTTTTGTCTGGTGTAGATTTTGCCGTCGTGGTTCTGGGGCTTTATCTACTAAAACATAAGAAATTACCCATCGTGTGGATGGTAGCTCTGTTCATTGCTATAGGCTTTGGGTTTACCATGATCTAATTGCTCTTATTACCTTACCCTGGGAGGTCTGTCGGACTTATGCTCGAAAGCATGAGTCCGACAGGCTCCTAGGAGCCTGTCCGAGAATAGACTGCCCTACTGCGGTTGCGATAAATGGGTCTAAAAATTCCTGCTTCTTCGTCAAATAGCCCC
>NZ_JAVLSP010000117.1:0-9000 GCF_031528575.1 Candidatus Sororendozoicomonas aggregata | reverse complement strand
TCCAGGCTTCCATTTCAAAGTGTGACAACTTAGAAATCTACTGACAGCTGTCTCACATCTCAAGTTTTAGCCTGTTGCACTTATTGTATTACTCCAGCTACACCTTGATCCGGTCTGGAAACATAATTTCAAACCGGTTCATGGCCGCTTTCCAGTCCCTTATTGGCATAGTCCATTTGGCCGATGCCTTTTCTGTCGCCAGGTAAATAACCTTCAGAACCGCATCATCCGTTGGGAATATTTTCCGGTTTTTTATCGCCTTTCGGATGACGCTATTCAGCGACTCTATAGCATTCGTCGTGTAAATAGCCTTTCTGATCTCCTTAGGGTAGTCGAAAAGGGTAATCAGGTTATCCCAGTTTTTGCGCCAGGACTTGCCTATGGAAGGAAACTTCTCTCCCCACGCGCTTTCAAAAGCGCTCAGCTCGTTTTCGGCTTCTTCAGATGTCGCTGACTGATATATCCTCTTCAGATCATTAGCGACTGCTTTGCGTTCCTTGTAGGACACGTATTTCAGAGAGTTCCTTACCTGGTGGACAATGCAAAGCTGCACCTGAGCCTTTGGGAAAGCCGTGTTAATGGCTTCAGGAAAGCCGGACAGTCCATCCACGCAGGCAATAAACACATCCTCAACGAGGGGCGGCCGACAAATGGGTGTTTTTTCTCCACATCTGCTCTGTATCCATTGATAATAAAGGAATTATGACGAGTTTTTGTTTTTGAAAGACTGTCGTTTATTGATAAAGCTTTCATCAGAAATAGCTCATACCAACTTACTGATGAAGCAACGCCATTGCCTGGTTAGGGTTATTTCTAAACATAATCAACAGTGATCTGGCCGGCCCAAGAGGCTTTCTCACTTTCTGCTCCCAGCCTTGTACCGTCTTGATACTCACTCCAATGAGAGCGGCAAACTTTTCCTGGGATAGATGCGTAGCTTTTCTGATACTCGCTACATCAATATCCTCATACTTAAATGTTCGTGAAGGTTTCTTAATGCCTTTCTTGATATCGACAGCCTCTCTGACACTATTCATAAGCTCATCAAAGTTAAACTCGTGGTCATTCATTGCAAATCTCCCTCGCTAGTTCTGATAATGCTTTTTTCTCAGCACTGGTTAAATCTGTTTGTCTGTTTTTGCTATAGGCGTACAGCATGTAAAAGGTATCTTCATTGACCTGCCAGTAATAGATTATCCGTGCTCCGCCTCGTTTGCCGGAGCTATCCAGCTTCCAACGAAACTTCCGCAGGCCTCCAGTACCTTTGATAAGGCTGCCAATATCAGGTTGAGCGATCATGGCTTCCTGCATGGCTCGATAATCATCATCAGTCATAAGCTGGGTGATGATTTTGGTGAATATGCTGGCCTCTACAAATTCCATAATTTATTCTACAATGTAGTATCAAATATACCACATTGTGGTACTTATGCAAGCCAATCCCCATTAAGGGATCACCGGAATAGCCAGGTCATACTCAAGCTTGGTTATAGGTATATTGAAATCTGGCCGGTAATCGCCAAAACGGTTAATGTGTTTTCTCCAGTAAGGAGAAAGATCAGCCAGTATTTCAGGCGTTATTTCTACGCCACCATTAGCAAGCTCTTTTAGTGCTCTCGTCATATTTTGCACGTTATGGAGAATGGTTAAATTAGCCACGAGGTGGTTGTACTTAATAATCTTTTGCTGCTCATGCCGCAGATTTTCGGCAATGACGCCATCTCCACCAAACATGAGCCATTTGCAAAAATCATTGAACTCTTCACACTTATTCGTGGCCTGATTGATCGTTTTACGCAAATCAATATCCATGATGTATTTCAGCAGGAAACGTGTTTTTACGGCGCGTCCCAGTTCACGGAATGCAAAATACAGCCGGTTTTTACGAGTGCCTGAGCCTAATCTTTGTAAAATCGCTGAGGGATCAATGGTTCCGTGTTTGATAGAAAGGGCAACACGCAACATGTTCGGTAAATGCTGCTTGATCAGAGACCAGTTAATGGTTTGCTCAAACAGACTATCAATGTGACCATAGCGTATATCCGCTTCAGGCCGGTAAAAACGAAGTTTTCCGACTTTGCGAATACGTGGCATTAACTCAATACCCAGTAGGTAAGCCAGACCAAATGCCGGCTCATTTTGAGCATGAGTGTCTCCATGCAGAATGTTTGGTTGGATATCTGACTTATTGTTCATCAGAACATCCAGAATATAGGCTCCTTTATAAGAGCCACAGGTGATAAATCGGCTGAATAACGCTGCGTAGGTGTCTGACACAAAGTAGTAACCGACTCCACCATAGCTACCGTAGCGAATATGATACTCAGAAAACAGATTCTGTTGGTAGACATCAAACCGAGTACCGTCAGCTGCAGCACGCTCACCCGTTCCCCAGCTTTTTGGGAGCTGGAAACGGTTGTAAGCATTGATAGTCTTGGTGATAGCTTTATCTAAATCAGTTTCAGAGATGTAGCCTATGTTGAGCCAGGCTACCTGTTTTCGGCTCAACCCCTGTACCGATCTGGCCACTTGTGTTGGGCCAAGGTTGCAGCCATAACAGAACAGGGTAGTTACAAACCGTTTTCGAGGGTCAGACAGTCTGCTTTTCTCCCCAGAAGGTGGAGAGAATAGCGTGTGTAGATCCAACCATTGTTCTGACTCAATCAGTAAATCCAATATATTAAGTGATGGTATGTGCTCATCCATCAGGCGCTTGATTTCTGTGACTTTTTCAGTTGGAACTTTACTCTCCGGCCTGCTTAGCTTTAGATGGCCATCCTCAAATCGTACATGCTGACAATCTGGGAAGGATTCATCGGCCAGTGATGCAGCCTCTTTCAAACTTTGTTTAAGCGCTTGAACAAATATTTCCGGATCAGTGCTTATACCAGACTGTTGACTGTACTCATCAATATGTTGCTGATACTGGTCTTGAGAGATTAGTTTATCCCGATAATCACTGAACAAATCGCCAGCCTCAATGCATAAATCACCCGCATTCAGAGCCTCCATAACTAGGGTAAAAACAGCCAGTTCCAGGTAATTCTTGCGCCAAACAATTTTCCCACCCTTTTCTCTTTGGCGTTCAACTACCCTTCGTCTTGCTCTGGATTTATTGAAACAACCTTTCTGGCTTCTGCATTCATTTTTTTTATCACCCGTTGCTACCGTTGGTTTTGTTGTGAAAAAAAACAGGGGGGGAGCTACCCGCCCCAAAAATCACAACGGAACAATTTCAGAATAGGGGGAGCCTTACACAACTGTCAACCAGCCCATCCGTTAGCTTTTCCACCCAATACGTTCTATGCTAATTCCACAAACTGTAAAAACTTGCATTTAGGCTGAAATTATGTTCTCGACAATAAAACTGATCAACGAAGTTAAAAAAAGCATCAAAAAAGACACTATTTATAGTCTTGCAAAAGTCATAGGAGCAGATAGAAACACAGTCCGCTATTGGCTTAAAGGCGGCGTCATTAGTGACAAGTACGCTTTGCGCTGCGCAGAAATTACCGGATTAGACAAGGATTATGTTCTCTATTCAGTCAACCTTGAACGTGCCCAAAAATCACAAGAAAACTGTCTGATATCATACTGGCAGTCAAAATTAGACAAAATAAAACCTTCATTAGCCGCCAGCGCTTGCGTGCTCTGGGCTATAGGGGAGTTACTGCAACAAAACCCGCTAATTTAACATTTCAGAGTTTTTCCCTGCCATTATTGCTTTATACAAAAATTCCCACTGGCCTATTTTTTGAAGTTTTAGGCTATTTTGAGGGTGTTTTACAGTATTGGTAAGTAGACCAGCACCAAAGACCCAAAACCAGCTCCAATACTGCGCCAAATCCTGCCACAGCACCCGTATTCATTGACCTGCATCAATTTACATCAGCACATCAGAGACTTAAAATACCGGACTTATACCAGCCCTTACTACCGGTAAGGACAGTTACCGGTAGTAATTATTTAATATAGATACTATTAATACCAGTATTGGTATACTAGTATTAATAGTATCGAAAGTAGACGCAGAGATATTTCTATGGAAAATGACAAAGATATTCAGAAAAAAACGTATATTTTTCGCATCCTGGACGAACTGAAAGAGCGCGGAGAGAAAATCAATGCTGATAAACTCGCCAAGCTGGCACAGATGGGCAAGCAAACTGTGCTTCCCTATTACAATCAATGGCGCTTCCTTGATGAAGCGCAACAGCAAGGGGACAATGATCTACCACAAGAGCTTGTGCTCAATCTGCAACGTTTACTGATTCAGTGGAAAAGTGATATCAGCAAAGAACTTGTTGAAGTCCGAAGTCAAGCTGCCAATAAGCAGAGCATATTAGAGAAAGCAGTTCAGGACCTCACAGAAGAGAAGGCTGACATTGAACAAAAAAACCAACAGTTATGGCACAACAATGATGCTCTTGAGGCGTCTCTACGTGAAAAAAATAACTTGATTCAACAGTTAGAGCAGGAAATTACAAATTTAGCCAACGAGAAATCCCAACAGTCTCATAAAGTTAAAGATCTACAAACAGCAGTAAAAGCGCTAAAGGTAGAGCATACTGAAGCTATAGCGGCACAAGAAACCAAGCTTGATCAACAGTATAGTCGTCAAATTGATCACTGGATAAAATCGTTGGACGATGAGCGTACTCAAAAACAGGCTTTGCAAAAAGAGCATCAATCACTGCATACACAATTACTTAGCGTTGAAAAAGAAAAAAATTTGATGGCAAACAAGGTAATATTGAAAGAACAGGCATTGGAGGAGGCAAATAATGCAACAAGCACGTTGCAAGATGAAATTGACCGGGTAAAACCACAACTGGTTATATTTTCTCAAGTAAAAGAGCTGTTGCATGTTGATGCGAAGGAGGTTGTCTCGACGCTTTCTATATGTTTGGAGCAAATTAAAGAATTAACTGTTGTTAAGCAACAGCTGCAGAATAACCTCCAGCGTATGGAAAAACTGGAACTCTCCTTGTCCGAAAAAGACAAGAAAATCAGTGAATCGCAGGGGGTAGCCCTGGAGCTGGAAAAGAGTCGGGGCTATGCCCTTGCCATGGAAAAAGCACTGGCGCAAGCAGTTAAGTCAGAAAAGGAGTGAGGTGAATGGAGAACTCATTGGTCGATTTGATTGCCTGGCAGCATAACAACGTTCCTTCAGGGCTAGATCATGAGCAAAGTAATCTTATGGGCGCTCATGATGATAATGATGCATTGGTCTTATTTCTTAACAAGGCCGGAACCCGCTCGAGCGAGACACGTCGTCGTTATGAGCGTGAAACTGTAAGATTTACATTTTTTATTTATCAGGAGCTTGGCATCAATTATAAAGGGGTTCGCCTAAAGCACCTTCAATCATACCTTCATTTTATTCAGAATCTCCCAGAGAGCTGGCTCAGCCCAGGTATTTTGCCCGGCAGTCCTGACAAAATATTGTTTAAAGCACCGATAAAAATCGGAAAAAGTACCGACCAGGTTATTGATGTGCTATCAACCTTTTTTACTTTTCTGGAAAAAAACCGATACACCCTTGGTAACCCTGCAGCGTCATTGGTGCGATCAGGCGAAAAGCAGGCAAAAGGTGCTACAGTCATTCGCTATTTTCATGATAATGAGTGGGCGCACCTCAAGGAATGCCTTGATAATATGCCGATAAAGACGAAGCTCGAACAAAAAGAAGCAGAAAGAACTCGCATTATAGTGGCTACAACTTACGCCCTGGGGCTGCGAGAATCTGAAATCACTGGGCACTCCTTTGCTGATATTCATAAAGACGGAGAAGGCGATTTATACCTTAGTGTATTGGGAAAAGGCCGGAAAAGACGACAGCTCCCCATTAGCTCCGCGCTTTATAATCAACTATTAGCTTTTAAATCCGTGTATTTTGATGAAAAAAACTCTATTTTCCCCCTGGCACCAAGGCTTCGGAAGTCAAAAGGAGAGATCACTGCATTATCTTCACGAGGGTTACGTTTTTGGTGGCAGGCCTTTATGAGTCACTGTGCTGAGCAAACATCTGATATTTTCTTAGCCGAACGAATCAGGGCAATCCCTTTCCATGCTTTGCGCCATACCGCTCTCACTCATTTAGCGCGCAAGATGGATATTGAAGATCTGGCAATTTTTGCAGGTCATGATTCTATCAATACGACTAGCCAGTATTATCATGCTGAAACGAAGCGACTTCGTGCACTGACGAAAGATCATGGGATATAATAAAACAATCTGCTGAAATCATGGATGATGATGGCTACCTGTAAACGCTGCAAAAAACCAATAACGGGTAATTATGTCACAGCACTTGGGGAGCCTTGGCATTCCCAGTGTTTTGTGTGTGCAGGCTGTAAAAAATCCATTTCTGATCAGGAGTTTCTATCATTTTCAGGGTTACCTTATCACTCTCACTGCCTTAGGTGTCAGGGGTGCGGTTTATCTATCACAGCCAATTATGTTAAACATAATCATTTCCCATGGCATCCTCGCTGTTATAAACACCAAAGCCATCCCCCATGCTCAATATGCCGAAAACCATTAACACGTCGTTATCTGGTGGATTTTTGGGGGAACGCTTACTGCCATACTCACAAAGACTTTGCAAGGTGTGCCAGCTGTGGCCGTATTGTTTGTGATCATCTCACTAGCGGAGGAATGCAATACCCTGATGGTCTTCTGATTTGTACGACATGTGGTTTATATGGCGTAGCGACTGTTGAAAGGGCTAACAATATTGTCAATGAAATGCGCAAAGCCCTGGCCTCCGTTGGTTTAAAGCTCAATCGTGCGCAAGTCCCGGTGCATTTGTGTGGCAGGGATGATCTCCGTAAATTCAGCCGACATAATTTTCACGATGAGCGCCCAATCTTAGGCTTGGCCCGCTGGACCATCATGAGTTCGGGTAAGCGAGTAGTGGCCCGCAATTTTAAGGATATTCTTATTCAAACTAATCTGCCAGAGGAGCATTTCCGGACTGTTGCCATCCATGAACTCACGCACGCCTGGTTTTTTTATAATAATTATCAAGACTTACCGATAAAAGTCGAAGAAGGTATGTGTATGCTAATGGAGTATATCTGGCTAAGAAGCCAGAAGACACAAGACGCTAGATACCGGCGAACCATTTTGATGAAAAGCTCTGATCCTATATATGGTGAGGGTTTTCGGGAGGCTCGAGCAGCATTGAAATTAATGCCATTGAACATATTATTGGCATTCTTGAAAGAAAAAAAGAAGTTTCCAACACGGTTAGCCGCATTTTTCTATTGCTGAAAGAGTGTATTGCCTATAGTGATTGGCTAGAATAACGTGAGTTCGATGCCTGAAAAGACACAGAGAGTCTCACCGACTAGCTTACACTTGGATGCTGTATATCAAAGTAGCTAGCCAAGAGGACTTTATGTCCCTCAATAGTTTATTCTGCGATCTCGATGAGTTCTACCTTGAGTTTGAACCAATGGCATAAGCAGCTCTGAGGCCTCATGCCTTATGCTTCACTCCTGTTCTGTTGGTTTGAAAGTAGCTATATGGACAACCGCTACTTTACTTCAAACCATCAGGAACAGGCACACCACACACATTTTTTGATTTATGCGGGGTAATACAAACTTATTTCAAATAACGCGACTTCTGTTTGATCT
Organism: Candidatus Sororendozoicomonas aggregata; assembly: GCF_031528575.1. Classification (NCBI taxonomy): domain Bacteria; kingdom Pseudomonadati; phylum Pseudomonadota; class Gammaproteobacteria; order Oceanospirillales; family Endozoicomonadaceae; genus Candidatus Sororendozoicomonas; species Candidatus Sororendozoicomonas aggregata. Next base: position 1,354 of record NZ_JAVLSP010000117.1, on the reverse strand, counting down.
TCTCTACCAGCTTTTTGCCTTTAGGCGACAGAGAAAGCTTGAAGTAGCGGCCATCATCTTCATGTTGAACTTTTTTGATAAGCCCCAGGCCTGGGCGATCATGGCGACCTTCACCTAAGCGCTTTACACTAACGGCGATATCACTGGGAGTACCACACAGTAGTTTGTCTTCATTTACCAGGTCAGTAATAGTCTCACCCGGATTTTCAGCAACCACTAAAAGAATTTGCCATTGAATAACGGTAAGTGGATGCTCCTGCATCAGCTGGGTAAGTTTGATTAAACCTTTCAGAGTCATGAGTTGCTAATTCCTGTTTTATCATTAATACCATATTCTCGATAATTGTCGTCGTTTAGTTTTTATTGCACACCCGTCAACATCAAGAAATACAACATTTGTAGCTACAACTATCGTAGGACAAATAGTAGACAGTTTTATACTGTTCTTGCAAATTCTTAAACGCGAGTTTTCTGTAACAGAACACAACGTAACAATAAGGTTACGTAATGTAACAAATGGAGCAGTCATCATCTGTTTATACCGACCAATATACTTTAAAAATGATTTAAAAATATTTCTTATAATTTTATATGCTATATGTCCACTCATTTCAATGGATCCAACCTCTGGCTACTTATTTCAGTTATCTTTTCAAACTACCGTAATGAACATGGCAAGCTAGACGCCAGAACAGGATAGGATAAACGACCAATAATAGTCAGCTATTGCGAGGTATTTCAACGCATGGCTGGCGTCTGACCTTGCCGAAGAGTCGAATAGTGGTGGCAGCGAGCTTCGACAGTCTCAGCCCGAACGGCAAAACTTACTTAGTTGATCTGTTCGCCGTGGAGCGCATTAAGTACTTTGCCGCAGATCGGGAGTTTCGTGGTGAAGCCTGGCTGCAATGGTTGCATGAACAGAAAATCCATATTCGGATTTCAAACGACACAAGCACAATGAATCACCACTGAACAGAAAAACTCAAGGTTTATCCCATACTTCGGCCTACGTCCAGTCAAAAGAAGGGTGTCCATTTATAGTACAGTGTCTCGAACCATTCATTGATAATTGTAGCGGCTTGAAAACAGAAGCGCTCGGGCTTGAAAAAAGCCCCCCTTTTGGGCTCACATTATGTGAAAATATCTCTGAACCTTTTGGTTTTAGCCTCAAAGCACTGTTTAAAGAAATGGCGGATGTAGCCCATCTTGTTTTTCTCTACACCGTCAAGTGTGAAAGTGGTTGACCGGGCTCCGACGCGGCAATCAATACGGTTGCCCTTTGGCACAGATCTTTAAGCGTCAGGTGGTTGAACTCAAAGAAATCGAACACTTTGGGATACCAGCGCTGAAACCG
>NZ_JAVLSP010000116.1:0-9028 GCF_031528575.1 Candidatus Sororendozoicomonas aggregata | reverse complement strand
GAAAGTGGATGACCAGTTCAGTATGGAGCTGTTCCGCGCCTTTTCGTCCATGAATGCTGGTAAAGGGTTGCCCAAAGAAGAGGACGTGAAAAAGGTGAAGGACTGGGAGGTCTGGAAAGTGGGTGACCAGTTCAGTATGAAGTTGTTCCGCGCCTTTTCGTCCATAAATCATGGTAAAGGGTTGCCCAAAGAAGAGGACCTAAAAAAGGTGAAGGGAATATTAAACTGGATCTCTCACAAACAGTCACTACTGAAACTTATGACCAGGCTTTGGGCTTCAGAAGAACTACCCGCACTTGATGTATTGATGAAGAGAGAAAGACAAATAAGCCTATTACTTTCGAGCCACTTGGAAGACATGGAAGATGAGGAACATGAGGAAGCAATAAATACACAAATAAAAATGGTAGTACTTTTTCTCACTACCAGAAAGCGAGAATGGTTTTTAAACTGGAATTATTTGGAGCAATTTTATGAAGCCCAAACAGAGGATAGAGGTAGGGTACTGGAAAAACTTATCAAATTACTGTCCAGTTATGGAGGGAAAGGAATCATAGATTATCTTAATGCGTCCCCCACAGAAAAACGTTTTATGTTATCTTACACCAACAAAAAGGTGCCATTGGTCGTATTGAATAAGGCAATAGATTATTACTCTAAACCTGAAGACAGGAAACAGTTTATTTTTTTTAACAACCAGCAAAAACAACTGCCGGATAAAGCAAAATGGGAACAGCGCTTATGCCAATTAGAAAAACTGTCCAGTGTGCTGAAATACGATTATAGAAAAAAAATCTACTGGAAAGTATTGCAGTCATTCTCCCCTGAAGATCAAGATTATTTTCTCGATGAATATCACGCGCAGTCAATATTTGATGTGTTCCCGGCATTGAGCTGCTTGAAAAAACTCAGAAAAGCACGCTCATTCTCGTGGTTTAAACAATTGCTTCAAGCTTGCGTTGGACTAAAGGGGCAAGCAATCACAAGAGAGGGTATTCAGGCGCTTTTTGAGGCATTGATTATAATCCAGGCGCCATTATACACGGATACTGAACTACCTAATCATTTCTTATCTGGAATGAGTGAAACCAACAAAGGGTGCGCAATGGTGAAGATGGGGTCTTACTTCCAGACACCGGAGCAACTGGCACTCGCCTTTATCAAGGCTGTGATGTGGGCTCTTAAAGATATGTTTTTTACTGTCAAGAGGCAAACCCTTGATATCGAAGAACTGGATATTGGGGATAAAAAAATCCATCATTTTCCTGTTCCTTTATTGGTGATTAATGACGATAGTATTGAGATTAGCAACTGGACGTTGAAACAGCTTAAAGATTTTGTGCAATGTATTGATCTTCCAGAGGAATATTATTTTACCGAAGAACAGCAGGAGAGTTATTTTAACCCCCCTTATCCTGTATACATCCAGAGGAAGATAGCCAGACAAGAAGAAAGAAAGAGGTTGGCAGCTTCTGATATTACAGCAGCGCCATTTAAGCCTGTTCCAATTTATCTTCTGATTAGCGTAATCAACAAAGACCTACCTATAAAGCCTATGCTTTGGCAATCATTTGATTACCATAAAGAGAAGCTGCCAAAAAATATGCACGATAAAATCCGTGGAAAAATAGCAAACGAGATAAAGAATTGTCCTGAAGGTATAAGGGAGTCGTTGGAAAATTACTTTACAAAGGTTGTAACAGGAAAAAGTGAAGAATACAGCCAAGAGGCTGAAATAGAAGACGGGGGTGGTCACCACAGCAACCGCGAAAAAGAAGGGTTTGATAGCCTATGGAATAAATTAACGCATAAAGAGATATTTGATGATGGGGTACTTAAATTGCTTGAAACATACAAAGAGCAGATGGCGTTTAAAAATCTGGTAATAACTCTTCAAAAATCCAGTGTTCATGCAGACCAGTCTTTACTGGAAGTGTGGAAAACTTTGGTGCAAGAGCAATTGCAAGCTCTGCAAAAACGTGACCCCTGTTTCCTTAATATGGATGAGGAAACATACGATCTTTTGGATGAAATGGGAATGTTTATGAGCCTGTAAATAGAGGATGTAATTTAATTTATGTAAACGCTTGTCGTTAAACCTCCAAAGAGGAGCATAACTATGAGCGTTGAAATCAATGAAAAATTGCTTGATCAAGTGGTTGGGCAAATCAAAAATCAGGACGACCTTGCCGACTTCAGCCGCCAGCTGATCAAAGCGGCTGTTGAGCGTGTTATGGCCGTCGAGCTGGAAGAGCGCCTTGGTTATGCCAAGCACTCTACCGACGGGCATAACACGGGAAACAGTCGCAACGGTTCCAGCAAAAAGACCATCAAAGGCGACTTTGGCGAATTGGAAATCAATACGCCCCGCGACCGAAATGGTGAGTTTGAGCCTCAACTGATTGCTACAGGGTCATCCGAAAGGCGATAAAAAACCGAAAAATATTCCCAACGGATGATGCGGTTCTGAAGGTTATTTACCTGGCGACAGAAAAGGCGTCGGCCAAATGGACTATGCCAATCAGAGACTGGAAGTCAGCCATGAACCGGTTTGAAATTATGTTTCCAGACCGGATCAAGGTGTAAACAAGTAATGGCGTTTACACAGAATTATTTACAGGCTCCAGAAATTAACCCCTTTAACTTTCTGTGTCCTGCTATTTAAAGAGCGCGGCTACGCTGGCTGCATCCCCCTCATATCCAGGATTTTCACCGAGCGTGAGTTTAATGCCGTAACAGCCCATCCATTCTTCTGAACGGCCGCAGGGTTCATCGATAACATGTTCATCCGACCAGACGGCCCCAACAATGGAGGTATTGGGGATGGCATGGACGAAATTAACCTCATAAATTTCACGCAGAAAATCCTGGTCATTCCCGTATAGCCATTGACTGGATGCATAAGCTTTTGGAGCGCTTATGGCGTAGCCAGCCATGTTCCTTGCATCAATTAAATAAATATAACCAGAAATAATACGTCTATCTAAATACCAATCTAATTCAGGGTAATATCTTTTCATAAAAAGAGGTTTGCTGCCAAGTTTTAAGTAAAATTGCGCAATTCTTGTCGACAGGGATGTGGAAACCCCATAATTAAATGTAAACCCACCATTGAGACTGCCTGTTAATCGATCCATACGCGCGTCTAGGGTAGTAGAATGTTCAAATACGCCAGTAGGAATAAATCCTTCACGAAAGATAAGTTCAGGCTTTCTTTTGTCACCACGAAAAACAAAACCTGAAAACGTACGCTTCCCAAATTCATCTTTTTCCAGGTCTCTGCAGATCGATCCGAGAATACCATTGGTATTATTGTGTTTGAAATAGTTAGATAAGGGAAAGGTTTTGTTACACGCTAGGGGCTTGTTCATAAGATGATCCCTCTTGATGTGGGTAATAAACAATGGGCATGACTAAAAAATAAGATGATTAGACCTGAGTGTTATGATGAGTGAAAAAACCGTTTTACAATGCGCTGAATCCAACCCACTCACAAAAAGTCGTGGTAATAGTGTTCAGCGCAGCCTTAATCGGGGTATCCATGAAAGGCATCAAGAGACAGTTGGATTGTTAAATTACCCTGATTATCATGAACTACACTTTATAAAAATCGGTTCATACTGAGCGAAAAAGGGGGCTGTATGCCAAACGAGTGTGAATTATGTGAAAAAAGTTTTAGGTCTCCATCCGCTTTACGTCAGCACATGCGCACCCATAGCGTAGAAAAGCCCTTTAAATGCACTGTCTGTGGTAAGGGCTTCAGCAAAAGCTGGAGTCTCACTTCGCATATGCGATCCCATAGTTCAGAATGGCAGTATAAATGTGATATCTGTGATAAAGGCTTTCATTATAAAGCTAATCTCAAGGCTCACAAAAAATCCCATGAAAGAGGATATAACAGATTCAGTTGCCCTATCTGTGAGACACGGTGGTTTTTAAAAGAAGAATACTTAAAATCACACATGAAAAATATCCACTCCTGCACCCTCTCACCGGGGTTAGCCATGAATACACAAGATATTCCCAATGTTGGCCCGGTCAGTTGTCTCACTCACACTTTGTCGACGCAAACGGGTGTAGTCACCACTGTATCAGCGATAACCTCTTCTAGTGGAGCCGCCGCCGTTTTTACTCAAAGGGTAACGGCAAGCCCATCCGCCGCCCAAGTGTACCCAGTAACAACAACAACGGTTACACAAAAAGGGGACGCTGTTCCAGTGACTGAGCACCTGCCAGGGCAGAGCGATATTAAGGTCGACATCAGTGAAATATTCAAAGAAGATATTGATAGACTCGCTAAATGGCGAACGGAAGAGTCTGATTTTTCCGTATAGTGGTTTCTTTTAGCCAGGTTTTACTGGAGATTTTATTGCCACACCCTGAACTTTTTTCCTGAAAGGAACTCAAAAAGTCATTGGGCAGCCCCTCATAAGCTACATGTTAATGAAGCTGCTTATGTTTAGCAAAGCAGGAGACTGTATGCATACCTGTGACCAATGTGGTAAGAGTTTTAAGTATCCATACGACCTAAACATGCACATGCGCGTTCATACCGGAGAACGGCCCTATGAATGCGAAGTCTGCCTTAAAGCCTTTAAGAATAAATCTCACCTCAAAGACCACATGCTATCCCATACCGGGGAACGGCCCTTTAAATGTGATGAATGCGAGGAGAGCTTTAGGGATAGCACTGCCCTTAAAGGACATAAACGAAGACACACTGGGGACTTGTTCTTTTGTGGTCAGTGTGGCAAGGGCTTTGAACAAAATAAGCTTCTCAAGGTACATCTGAAGACTCATGCCAATGGCGGTAAATTTATTTCTTGCCCTGTCTGTTCGACAAAGCGGTTTAGGTTGATGGATCGATTGGAAGAACACATAAAAAAAATCCACCCTGGCCAAACCTTAGCTCAGTTAGAAATCAGTACAAAAAATGTTCCTGGTGTTGGTCCCGTCAGCTGTGTCGCTCATACGACAACGGAAACAGGTTCCGTCAGGACTGTGGCGAGGATAACTTCTTCTAAGGGAAGCGCCACTGTTACTAGAACAGAAATGATAGGGGCAAGTACATCCACAAGCCCATCCAGCGCTATAGCTTACCCGATAGCAACATCAACGGTTGCGCAAGAATCGAATTCAGCATCGAAGCCCTCTTTTTCATTGGCTGATGCCCCGCGGGTCGATCAACCCATAGATTTTAGTGATCTAGTGAACCTGTGGGGAGGCGAAGGCGATGAAGGCTCTCTCTGGTAATATTCACAGTTCCCTTCAGGAAGTATTATCTTTAAGCTGAGGTTACCATAAAAAATCTGTTATCCCGGTATTTAATCAGGTAACCAAATAATGTATAAGCTCGCCCTCACACCTCGCTTTTGCGACACGGATGCTTTAGGTCATATCAACCATGCGGTGGTGCTCAACTGGTTTGAACAAGCCCGTGAACCGGTATTCCGGCTGTTTGTTCCTGATATGAACCCCAGGCACTGGAATTTAATCATTGCGCGCATTGAAGTTGACTACAAAGCGCAGATTTATTTTGGCGATGACATTGAATTAAGTACTTACGTACAAAAAATGGGTACCAGCTCCATGACGATCGTCCATGAGGTGCGGCAGAAAGAGACGCTATGCGCCCGGGGGCGTGCTGTTATGATTCACTTTGACTATGAAAAAAAGCAGCCACTGCCTATTCCATCAGCAATTCGCCAGCTACTTGAGCAGGAGTTTGAGCCAGGAGCCTGTCGGACTTAAGGCAATTTCGGCCTGAAATCCAGAAAGAGCGGCCATATTTTCCGATGAATTTGCTTAAACAGGTCAACTATTCGCACAAATCCATCGAAAAATATGACTCGCTCTACTGAATTTCATGCTCGAAAGCTTAAGCCCGACAGGCTCCCAGGATAAACGACGCTTTTACTGTTTTGGAAACTGTTCAAAATCTAATTTTGTTGATTGCCGGGGCATATTACCATCTTCTGCTATCCTGTTAATTTTAAGAATAATTCTTGTTAATTTTATGCGTATTAACCCGGATCGGGTTTGCTGTGCTAAGGCTCTTTGTGAAACAATGCCAGACAAGACAGTTTCAAGGTAGCCGAAGGCGTGATTGATTCAGATGGATTCAGGCCCAATGTGGGTATCATCCTGGCCAATCACCTCGGACAGGTTTTATGGGCAAGACGCATCCGACAAGATGCCTGGCAGTTCCCCCAGGGCGGAATTAACGATAACGAAACGCCAGAAGAAGCCATGTACAGAGAGCTCTACGAAGAAATAGGGCTACGTCCGGAAGATGTAGATATTCTGGCGTGTACGCGCGGCTGGCTGCGCTATCGTCTCCCCAGGCGTTTGATACGACGGGAACAGCACCCACTTTGCATTGGCCAGAAGCAAAAATGGTTTTTGCTAAACCTGCTGAGCAGTGATGAGAGCATACAAGTAGACCATACAGGCTCGCCGGAGTTTGACGGCTGGCGCTGGGTTAGTTACTGGTATCCGTTGGGTCAGGTAGTCTCGTTCAAACGAGAGGTGTATAGAAGGGCACTCAGGGAGCTAGTTCCCAGAATAGGGCGACTGCAAGCACATGACTGCTGAATAGCCCACAACCATTGCCCATCCGGGGATTAATGGACTGGCGCTAATGTTGAATACCCTGCGGACAATTGTCCATGAGGTCAGCTCGGCTGACAACCTAAACTCTGCGCTGCAGAAAATTGTTCGGCGGGTGAGGGAGGTTATGCGGACAGAAGCTTGCTCTGTCTATTTCTATAACAGTGAAACCTCCCATTACACCCTAATGGCAACGGAGGGTTTGAACCCTCTGGCCGTGGATAAGATATCCTTTACCTACTCTGAAGGTATTGTTGGTCAAGTGGGGCTGCGCGAAGAACCTATCAATATTGATGATGCTACCTCACATCCCAAGTACCGGTATCTTGAAGCTATTGGTGAGGATAAGTTCAGGGCATTTTTAGGTGTACCTATTATTCACCGGCGATCCATGTTGGGCGTTCTGGTGATTCAGCGCGCCGAAAGGCAGCGCTTTAATGAAGATGAAGAAGCTTTTCTGGTAACCATCTCCGCCGTGCTTGCCGGCGGTATAGCCCATGCCGCTGCCACCGGTTCCATGAAAGGATTTCCCGATGGTCACTTATCCTTAAAGCCTTTTGAGGGAACCTCCGGCGCAAGCGGTGTGGCCATTGGACAGGGTATTGTTATGGTGCCCCCCGCAGACCTCAGTGCCGTGCCCGACGGCTGCTGCACAGACATTGCCGAAGAGTTGGCAATGTTCGAGCATGCCCTCACAGAAGTCAGGGAAAGCCTGACAATATCGGCACAAAAGCTGGCATGCCGTCTTCCTCCTGAAGAACTTGCGCTGTTTGATGTGTATCTGAAAATGCTCGATGACAAGGCGCTGACCTTTGAAATTCGCCACCGTATTGAAAGTGGTTTGATGGCTCAAACCGCGCTTCGGCAAGTGGTTGAAGAGCATGTTAACCGGTTTGAAATGATGGAGGACCCTTATCTCAGGGAGCGGGCAAGTGATGTCAAAGACCTTGGCCGGCGCGTGCTTTCCTACTTACAGGCTTCAGAAGTATCCCCTTCGCAATACCCGGATAACACCATTCTTATCAGTGAGGAATTAACCCCTGCAATGTTAGGCGAGGTTCCACAGGACAAACTGCTGGGGTTAGTATCACAACACGGCTCAGGCAATTCCCATGTTGCCATACTGGCCAGGGCGATGGGGATTCCCACAGTAATGGGGGCAGTTGACTTACCTTTCCATAAACTGGCGGGTAAACAACTCATCGTTGATGGTACTTTAGGCCATATTTATCCATCGCCATCCGATGAGCTGGTGAAACATTATCTGCAGGTGATTGAAGAAGAAAAGGCTTTTGCCAAAGGGCTTGAAGTCACCCGAGATCTCCCCTGTGTGACCATTGACGACCATAAAGTGCCCCTTTGGGTGAATACCGGGTTGATGACTGACACGGTGCGCTCCCTTGATCGCGGTGCAGAAGGCGTCGGGCTTTACCGTACTGAAGTACCTTTTATGGTCAGGGAGCGTTTTCCCAGTGAAACCGAGCAGGAGCGGATTTACCGAAGTCAGCTTGAAGCCTTTCATCCTCGTCCGGTGACCATGCGGACACTCGATATTGGTGGCGATAAGGCCCTTAGCTATTTTCCCATTGATGAAGATAATCCTTTTCTTGGATGGCGTGGCATTCGTGTCACGCTCGATCATCCAGAGATTTTTCTGGCGCAAGTCAGAGCCATGCTAAAAGCCAGTGCCGGGTTAGGTAACCTGCGCATTATGTTGCCGATGATTTCTTGTGTTTTTGAGGTAGAAGACGCTCTTCAGTTAATTCACCGGGCCCATGAAGAGGTTACCGCTGAGGGGGTAACCACATCCATGCCGGAAGTGGGGGTGATGATCGAGGTTCCGGCAGCTGTTTACCTGGTCGCGGAGCTTGCCTCAAGAGTAGATTTTCTGTCGGTCGGGTCCAATGACCTGACACAATATCTGTTGGCTGTGGACAGAAATAATCCCAGGGTTGCCAATCTCTACCACTCTTTTCATCCAGCTGTCCTGAAAGCCCTGTGTCATATTGCCAAAGAGGCAAACAGTGTCGGTAAGCCCGTAGGCATTTGCGGAGAAATGGCTGGCGATCCTGCCGCCGCTGTATTGCTGATGGCTATGGGATTTAATGTGCTGTCTATGAATGCAACCAATCTGCTCAAGGTCAAATGGGCATTGCGAAGAATCACTCTGACACGGGCACAGGATATTCTTGATAAGGTCTTACAACTGGATAACGCCCATGTCATTAAAAGCACTCTGGAGCTGGCCCTGAGCAAAGCCGGAATAGGCCAGATCCTGCAAAGCAAGAACTTGCTTTCTGGCAACCTCCCCCCGTCGGCAAGCTAGGAGCCTGTCCGAGAATAGACTGCCCTACTGCGGTTGCGATAAATGGGTCTAAAAATTCCTGCTTCTTCGTCAAATAGCCCCACTATTATCCTC
>NZ_JAVLSP010000115.1:0-9071 GCF_031528575.1 Candidatus Sororendozoicomonas aggregata | reverse complement strand
CCGTAGCGAGGATGGCAGAAAATTGAGGATAAAAAGTCGGAAATTTTTAGTGAATAGTGGTTCTATTTGCTAAAAATTTCCGACTTTTTAGACCAATTTATCGCAACCGCAGTAGGGCAGTCTATTCTCGGACAGGCTCCTAGATATTAATCATTTCATCATAAGCTGTTGAGTAGACAACCTGAAGTTTTGAGGCCAAGGGTTCGCCGATAGTATCACGCGCTTCTCCGATACTGTGGAAAACCATCGGATGTTTGCCGGAATTATCTGTTAACATTTCTTTTTTATTAATACGACAAAGATAAATATCGCCCTCATGGCTGATGAGCTCAAGGGATTCAGGCATAGGGTTATAATGCTTACGCAGGTTTTTTATGTTCATGGAAACACCCTTACCAACTAGTCGAGGTTCTTCAGTATAGCTGATTTCCACATGGACAGTGGTTTCAGTTATACAGCGCTGTAATGAAATGTCATCAGCGCATTCGGGGGAAAATAACCTCATCACTACTACCAGCCACCCACTGCGGGTATTTTTCCATCACTCTGTTAAACAGCGGCCCTTGCAAAAATCCGCTTAACCAGCGTTTGATGTGGCCATAAGGACTCTGGGCAAACCATGGCTTATCAACCAGTGAAAACTGGCGAATAAACGGAATAATTGCTGTATCCGCAAGGGTGAGTTTATCTCCCAATAAGCAAGGGGAAGCAGCCAGCCTTTGCTCCAGCTGTAATAAAAAGCCTTCACACCGCTCACGATAATAAGCCTGACTATAATCAGGATGCCTGTCGGGATATTTGTATTGGTCGAGCCAGGGTTTGAAAACATGATCATTCGTGTTGATCAGTAGGTTCTGTTGCTCTTGATTACCCCCCAACCATCGGTCAGGGTCATTTTGTGCCAGTGCCCAGTCCATAATATCCAGGCTTTCATCAATCACCCGGTCATCAGCCAGTACCAGCACCGGTACTGTGCCTTTTGAAGAGGCCTCAATTAAAGCCTGCGGCTTATCACGCAACACCACTTCACGCAGGGAAACGTATACACCACTGTACTGAATTGCCAGTCGCGCCCGAATGGCGTAGGGACAACGGCGGAATGAATACAAAACAGGGAACGCTGGCAACGGTTTATCTCTTGTTAATCGACAAAAGGCTGATCATACCACGTTAATCCCTTACCATCGCCCATACTATCGGGGCAATCTTTTAGCTACTGATCGATCCTCTAGCCCGGATATTTCATAAACTGCCCTTAGAGCCGCAAGGAGCAAGCAAGGCCAGGAGCATGTTAAGGCCAGGAGCATGTTTATGAAATATCCGGGCTAGAGTTTGTAATGACAGTAGAGGCGCTTGAATGACTGTTAAATAATACCGAAAGCCTCCCACAAGCTGAAAGTACCCTTCAAATAAAACCCTACTGCTCAGACTATGGGAAAAGTACTATAATGCCTCTCCTTCATGCTGATCGTTTGGGGTACTGAATGAAAAACCTGAGAACAGAAACAGTAACGCACATAACTCACTGGACAGATACCCTGTTCAGCTTCAAAACCACACGAGACCCCAGCTTCCGGTTTAAAAACGGGCATTTTGTTATGATTGGCCTGGACGTTGGGGGTAAGCCACTGATGCGGGCTTATAGTGTTGCCAGTGCCAACTATGAAGAAGAGCTGGAATTTTTTTCCATCAAAGTACCAGACGGCCCACTGACCTCGAGGTTGCAAAATATTCAGGTAGGCGATGCTATTTTGGTTGGCTCAAAAAGCACAGGGACACTGGTGACAGATAATCTATTGCCGGGCAAAAACCTCTACCTGATCAGCACAGGCACAGGACTGGCACCGTTTCTCAGTATTATCAAAGACCCTGATATTTACGATCAGTATGACAAAATCATTCTGACCCATGGCTGCCGCTTTGTGGATGAACTGGCCTACCAGCAAACTATCAGGGAGCACTTGCCTAACAATGAATACTTTGGTGACCTGGTGCGTGAAAAGCTGATGTATTACCCCACTGTGACACGTGAAGAATTTCGTAACCAGGGGCGCATTACCGATGCGCTGGACTCTGGTATATTAACGGATGACCTTGGCCTTGATCCCATCAACCCTGAAGTTGACCGCTTTATGATCTGTGGCAGCCCAGCCATGCTTAAGGAGTGTTGCGCGCTTCTAAGCGACAAGGGCTTTACTGAGTCTCGCTATGGTATGGTCGGGCATTTTGTCATTGAGCGAGCGTTTGTTGAGTAGGCACTGTGATAATATTTCCGTTTTCCGAGAAGCACTGAAGAAAGCGAGATTTTCCGAGCCGGTAGTGAGGCCACTGTTCGTTTTTATGCGAAGAAGGATGATGGATAATCAATTGCTCTTTATCCATTGCGAGAATAACCACCAGGTGTCCGCCTTTTTTTTCAGGCTTAAAGCCACAGCTCACCGAGGCAATCACCAGTGTATTTTGCCCGAGGGCTTCTTCTATGGGGTCAAGGCTTGCGCCGATACTCTGGCAGTCCGCTCTGATGCCGTAGTGGTGATAAGCGACATCCGCAAGGCTCTGATGAATCCAACCTACCCCTTTCATATAGCCGTCTGCGGCAAGTCCCTGTTGTAGCAAGGTGTTCAGTGTGACGACTTGTCCGGTTATTTTGGCTATCACCATCTTCAGGCAGGCAAGGCCGCAGATGCGCTTTGTCCAGTGTTTGGCCTCAGCCAACGTAGCAAAGCCATCAGCCTGATAATTATCAGCCGTCAGCCGTTGGGAGAAGAAAGGCGTATCTAACATGGGAAATATTCAGTTCGGACTCTCGCAGTGATGTCATCATACACCCTTGACAAGCTGCTTGATACCCGCAGTCAGGCTTTTATAATGCTAGGAGCCTGTCGGACTTAAGACAATTTCGGCCTAAAATCCAGGAAGCGCGAGAAAGTGCGGCCAGAATTTTATGCTCGAAAGCATAAGTCCGACAGGCTCCTAGCTCATTTTACTTAAGCCAGACTCTTTTGCCTGGCACCGACTTATCTAACTGGGGTTTTCCAACCCATGCACAAAACAAAAGTATTGACCGGTATCACAACAACGGGGACGCCACACCTGGGCAACTATGCAGGTGCCATTAAACCTGCCATTGAACAAAGTTGGCAGGATGATATCCAGTCTTACTATTTTATGGCTGATTATCATGCCTTGATTAAAGGGCGCGACCCTGAGCGTATCCATCAGTCTACCCTGGAAATTACCGCCACCTGGCTGGCCCTGGGACTCGATACCGACCGTGTCACCTTTTACCGCCAGTCTGATGTCCCTGAAATTATGGAATTGAGCTGGCTTATTGGCTGCATGACCGCCAAGGGTTTGATGAACCGCGCCCATGCCTACAAAGCAGCAGTGCAAACCAATGAAGAAAAAGGCGAGGCTGACCCTGACAAAGGCATTACTATGGGGCTGTTCTCCTACCCGGTACTGATGGCTGCCGATATTCTGATGTTTAATGCTGACAAGGTGCCTGTTGGCCGTGATCAGATTCAGCACCTGGAAATGGCGCGGGATATCGCCGGAAGGATGAACCACCATTACAAAACCTGCTTTACCCTGCCAGAGGTTATTGTGGGTGAAAACACTGCCACTTTGAGCGGATTGGATGGTCGTAAAATGAGCAAAAGTTACGACAATACTATTCCGCTGTTCTGCTCCGAGAAAAAACTGCTGAAGCTGATGCGCAAAATTAAAACCAACTCGTTGGCACCCGGTGAACCTAAAGAGACCGATGGCTGTACGCTGTTCCAGATTTACGCAGCCTTTGCCAGCGAGGCTGAAATAGCTGAAAAACGCCAACAGTACGCTGAAGGTGCTAGCTGGGGCGATCTGAAAAACCAGCTGTTTGAACACCTCAATGCCCAGTTGCGTGAACCACGGGCGCGTTATAACGCATTGATGAAAGACCGGGCTTTTATGCAAGCTGAACTGAAAAAAGGCGCAGATAAGGCCCGGGCAGAGGCGACACCCTTTATGGCTGAGGTGCGCAAGGCGGTGGGGATTCGTCCATTTGCCTGAGAGTAGATACATACCCTGTCAGTTGCGTACTCACTTGTTATCGAAATCGCGTAAAACCTCGTACTTCTAGTGCGGGGATGTAAGCGAGGCTTGCAAAGCAAGCCACTTGTTGTATTCTCTATCTATCAGGCGTTTCCAGCGATTACGCTACCTGACAGGAAAAGTAAAATACCTCCGCTTTCTGCCCGTGTATCTCAACAATCCGAAAGTTAGAGCAGATTGTCGAATAAGGCGTATACCGCTACTGGTAAAGGATACGCTGCCCCAGGGCATTGCCGTCTGGTAGCAGGAATCCCCGTCGTTCACGTCGGAGAGGATGTCAAGAAAAGCCGTCGTAAAAGTCTGCGCGCAGCGAGGTGAAGAGAAACGGTGGATAAAACGTCGATGTTAAGGGGCAAGGAGCCTGTCGGACTTATGCTTTCGAGCATAAAATTCTGGCCGCGCTTTCTAGATTTTAGGCCGAAATTGTCTTAAGTCCGACAGGCTCCTAGCCCGCAATTTAACCAACAAAATCGGCTTTTTATGCCCGTTTATCCCACAGTGCCGTAGCAACACGGCTTTTAAGGCGGCTTGAGGAAGGCACTTGTGAGAAAAGAATATTTTAAGGGCACTGTTTTTGCTTTGGATGACTTCACTGAAAGTCAGCTAGAAAATTTAAGGAGTCGATTACCACAGGAACACGCTTTTGAACGCCAGGGGAACTGGTTCAATTTTGGCAATATCATAGATAACTCCCTGTCAAGCGGCTGGAAATTACATATTCCAGGAGCACACATTGCCCACAGTGTTTACCTGTATGAGAATTTAGACTTAGTTGTCTTAAAATGGCGTACCCTGGCTAAAGTGGGTGGAGAAGAAAAAGCACATAAGACTGTCATACCAGGTTATATGATCCGTCCCGGACACAGGGACTGGGGTAAGTCAGGGGCTACTATTTACGTGCCACCGATTGTTTTCAAGCACAACCATCTTCAGGAATTTGTTGATGATATTCTAGGAGCGACTCTGGATTATCATTGTGAAATAACACCATTATGTACAAAACATCTCTGTGGCAATCTTTACTACCGGTACGAACTGGACAGGCCGTGCGATATTACAGTAGGCGTTCCCCATTCACAGTATAGAGAATATTACACTGTCGCCAACCCAGACACTCCTTACAAACCTGATGACGTCATTGATCCTTTTTTAACACTGACGCTGCCTGGTTAATCTCAGGTTTTAAAAAATGCAAACAGCTCACTGCAAGTGCCAGCTGAGGCTATTTGAGAAACCAATGGTTTGAACCCGAATCCAACTGTTGAACTCTTCTATACCCCGTTGCACACCCCCCATGATCATAAATTAACCAGCCCAAGCACTTTAATCATATAATCCTCGTTCCAACCGCAAGTTTTGCGTTTGTTCTTGATACCTGCCTTCACTGAGGTATCCAGCTTGAGAAAGTTAAGTGTCACCTGTCGGGCAACAGCCAGATTTTCAGCAGCATAAGGATATCAGTGATATGGCGTTTATGATAAATAGCATGCCTCGCAAGGTTCTTGGTGGATTAACACCGCTTGAGGTCTACACTGGGAAGTCTGTTGCACTTATTGCTTGAATCCAGCTGGACTTCTTAGGATCTCGGTTGTCAGTGAGTGATGAAAATTTTGAAAATAGGGCTTCTGCGGACATTGGAAAACGGCAAAAGCACCTGATTATACCGTGTTATTGGGGTGCTTGCTGATCAAAGTTTGATCATGTTTTTGCCCTGCACAACCACCAAGCATTGTAATTTCAGTCGTCTTTTCTAACGACTGTATGAGCTGACAAACTAAACGAGTAAAGCCCGCTATTGCATGGTATTGAAACGCAAGGCAAGCACGCAGCTTGTGAGTGTAAAGTGTCGTTAAAAAGTCAATTAGTATTATGAGGAATACACCTGTGAGAAACGGAGATAATACCCCCAATCCGAGACATGAAGTTTTTGCTGTAGAGGACTTTACTGACAGGCAGCTTGAGAATTTAAAGAGTCGATTACCACCAAGAGATAGGATAACTCCTAACATCTATGACCACTGGCGCTTTTTTGGGATGCCTCGTACGAAAAACTTCTACAGTGGTTGGAAGTTACACATTCCAGGAGCGCACATTGCACACAGTGTTTACCTGTATGAAAATTTGGAATTTGTTGCCATTAAGTGGGGTGCTTCAGCTAAGGTTGGCGGAGAACCCATCGAAGATTCAGACGATGAAATATTGTGCGCAGAAATAAAAGGGTATATTGTCTCTCCCCTAAGCTCACAATTCGGCAAGACAGGCGCTACTATCTACGTTCCACCGAGAGTTTTCCAGGGTGACTATCTGCAAGATTTTATTGATGATATTCTAAAAGCCACCGATGACTATGATTGTGAAATAAAGCCATCATATGCTAAATATCTCTGTGCCAGCCTTTACTACCGATATGAATTCTGTGAAAAACTCGATATAACTGTAGGCGTTCCTTTTGGCCAATATAGAGCCATGTATGCTTACGGACACTCAGCCAAATCTTACAAACCCAGTGACGTAGATGACCCATTTTTAACACTGGCGCTGCCTCATTGACCTGTATTATTGATTGCATGACCGCTAATTGTTTGATGAACGGTGCCCCTGACTACAAAGCGGTAATGCAAGCCAACTTGTTATGATGAGGGATGCGCCTGTGAGAAACGCAGATAATACACCCGATTCTTTTAAGAGAAATGAAGTTTTTGCTGTAGAGGACTTTACTGACAGGCAGCTTGAGAATTTACGACGTCGATTGCCACCATTGTCACCAGCAAATCGAGCGAACCCCCATTTTCATTGGCGCACTTTTGGGATGACTGCGGGCAACTTTCTATACAGTGGTTGGAAGTTGCACATTCCAGGTGAACACATTGCACACAGTGTTTACCTGTATGAGAATTTAGAGTTTGTTGTTATAAAGTGGCGTGCTTTAGCCAAGGTTGGTGGAGAGCTGAGTGATTCGGGCATAACAGGGTACGCTATCCCTCCCAACCAGGAGCAGTTCGGCAAGTCAGGTGCGGCTATTTGCGTTCCACCAAGTGTTTTTAGCGGTGGTTATCTGCAAAGTTTTGTTGATGATATTCTAACAGCTACCAATGACTATCACTGTGAAGTACAGCCATTATGTACCAAACACCTCTGTGGTAACCTTTACTACCGTTACGACCTCAGTAGAAAATTCGATATAAAGACAGGCATTCCCTGGAACCTTTATGAAGCATTTTATATTGGTAAACATCCAAATGGATCTTACAAACCCAGTGATGTCAATGATCCATTTTTAACACTGATCCTGCTTTGTTGATGTAAATATCAACAGCGCCTGGCGCACTCAGTAACGCTTGGTTTTAGAGCAAATAAAGGTGTATAAAAGGCACTGAGTCGATGGATGATTATGATTATGCTGGAGAAGAGCTGAATTAAGACGTTTTTCATGAATGCAATCCCTTTGTTAGCACCCTTTTTAAACGCTTTCAAGCAGAAGGAATTAACATGCATCAAAGTCGTGATACAAACCGCCAGATTGTTTTAGCATCTCGCCCACACGGCGCGCCGAACTCAAGCAATTTTAACTTAATTGAAGCCGTTGTACCGACGCCGGGTGAAGGTGAACTATTACTTCGCACTGTTTATTTATCGTTAGACCCCTATATGCGCGGTCGTATGAACGATACGAAGTCTTATGCAGAACCTGTTGCCATTGACGACGTGATGGTTGGCGGCAGCATTTGTCGTGTTGAGGCATCAAACCACACTGACTTTCAAAAAGGTGATTTAGTGGTGGCATATGGTGGCTGGCAAGATTACAGCTTGTCCAATGGTGAAGAACTGATTAAGCTCGACAGCAATATGCCAAATCCGTCATACGGTCTGGGCGTGCTGGGCATGCCAGGTTTAACCGCGTACATGGGGTTAATGGACATTGGTGAACCAAAGTCAGGGGAAACACTCGTAGTTGCTGCGGCAACAGGGGCAGTGGGTAGTTTGGTTGGTCAGATTGGTAAGATCCAGGGTTGTAAAGTTGTGGGTATTGCGGGCAGCCAGAAAAAATGTGATTACGCCATAAACGAGCTGGGATTTGACGTTTGCCTGAATCACCATGATGATGATTTAGATAGCCAACTTACGACAGCGTGCTCGTCAGGTATCGATATTTACTACGAAAACGTGGGTGGAAAGGTGTTTGATGCCGTACTACCACTGTTAAATCCGAAAGCGCGTATTCCACTTTGCGGCCTTATTGCGCAATACAATGCAACCAATTTACCAGAAGGCCCTGATCGTATGGGGCTATTAATGGGTAACTTGCTTGTTAAACGGATAAAGATGCAGGGCTTTATTGTATTTGACGACTATGGTCATCGTTATGGTGAATTCCAACAAGCCATGGTGTCTTGGCTAATGTCGGATCAAATCAAATATAAAGAAGACAAAGTCACAGGCCTGGAAAATGCGGTTTCAGCATTTATTGGTTTATTACAGGGCGAAAACTTTGGCAAGCTCGTTGTACAAGTGGGCCCAGAGAAGTTAGAGTAATGCAGGAGCAATTTTCTGCCTGCCATCGGCGATAGGTCGTTTCACTGCTGAGCGCCCGCGGCGATAAAGCGCGGATGGGATCAGCTTTTGTTTTTTTGCGCATCTTTGCACATTTTTTCACGCAAATAGCAAAAACCCCTGGCAACCTATGTTATCAGGGGCTTTGCAGCCTTGAGCGAACGCAAGGTAAATAATGTGCCTGGCGATGACCTACTCTCACAGGCCGGGAAACCTCTCGCTCCCCTACCATCGGCGATAGGTCGCTTCACTGCTGAGCGCCCGCGGCGGTAAAGCGCGGATGGGATCAGCTGTGTTTTAAATTAGTGCCTGGCGATGACCTACTTTCACAGGCCGGGAAACCTCTCGCTCCCCTACCATCGGCGATAGGTCGTCTCACTGCTGAGCGCCCGCGGCGATAAAGCGCGGATGGGATCAGCTGTGTT
>NZ_JAVLSP010000114.1:0-9409 GCF_031528575.1 Candidatus Sororendozoicomonas aggregata | reverse complement strand
GTTCTATTTGCTAAAAATTTCCGACTTTTTAGACCAATTTGCTGCCACCGCAGTAGGGCAGTCTATTCTCGGAAAGCCTCCTAGAACCGTTTATCGCAGAGTCTTGTGGCAGCTCGACTTTCTCGAATTTCTCGACTTTTAAAACGGTTTCTTAATCGATGAGTCCTAGCAGGTAGCGTCCATACTCTGTTTTTTCCAGCACTGAACCTGCTCGAAGAATATCCTCTTCGTTTAACCAGCTATTCTTTAATGCTATTTCTTCCAGACAGGCAACTTTCAGGCCCTGGCGATGCTCAATGGTTTGTACAAAGTGTCCAGCTTCAAGCAGTGAGTTGTGCGTACCGGTATCCAGCCAGGCAAAACCTCGCCCTAATATTTCAACATTAAGCTGACCGTGGTCAAGATAAAGTCGATTGAGTTCTGTAATTTCCAGCTCTCCCCTGGCAGAAGGCTTCACCTCTTTGGCAAGGTCAACAACCTGGTTATCGTAAAAATACAAGCCCGTAGCCGCATAATTAGATTTTGGGTTTTCTGGCTTTTCCTCAATGGATTGCACTTGTCCATGTTCGTCAAACTCAACCACGCCAAAGCGTTCCGGGTCTGCAACGCGATAACCAAATAAAGTGGCACCTTCCTCCCTGTTCACTGCCGCCTGTAGCCTGGGAGTAAAGCCCTGGCCGTAAAAAATATTATCCCCCAATATCAGGCTGACACGGTCTTGCCCGATAAAACTGGAACTAATGTTAAACGCCTGCACCAGTCCTTTAGGCTCAGGCTGAATAGCGTAACTCAGGTGAATCCCGAACTGGCTGCCATCACCGAGAACATTAAAAAAGTTTACCTGATCTTCCGGGGTGGTAATCACCTGAATATCTCGAATCCCCCCAAGCATCAACACCGATAACGGGTAATAGATCATCGGTTTGTCATACACAGGCAATAATTGTTTAGAGACGCCCCGAGTGATAGGGTGCAGTCGTGTACCACTGCCACCGGCAAGCACAATCCCTTTCATTGTTATTATTCCGATGTTGTTATAATGATTGTGAAATGTATTTATTGAGCAAACAGCCCAAGGCGGTCACGTTGATAACTCCCATCCTGAATCCGTCGACACCAGGCGGGGTTATCCAAATACCATTGGACTGTTTTTCGCAGACCTGTTTCAAAGGTTTCTTCTGGTACCCAGCCAAGATCAGCCCTTATTTTTGTCGCATCTATCGCATAGCGCTGATCGTGACCAGGGCGGTCTTCAACAAAGGTTATCAGGTCTTTAAAGTGTTCAACACCTTCAGGCTTCTCAGGGGCAAGCTCTTCGAGCAGATCACATAACGTATAAACAACATCAATATTCTTTTTTTCGTTATGTCCGCCGATGTTGTAGGTTTCACCCGTGCGTCCTTTTTGTAAAACGGTATACAGAGCTTTTGCATGGTCTTCCACATACAACCAGTCCCTGATTTGCTCACCGTTGCCATAAACGGGTAATGGCTTACCCTCAAGGGCATTGAATAACATCAAGGGAATTAATTTTTCCGGGAAGTGACAAGGCCCATAATTATTAGAGCAGTTACTCATCACCACGGGAAGCCCGTAAGTTCGGTGCCAGGCTCTTACTAAATGATCCGAGCTGGCTTTGCTGGCTGAATAGGGGGAGCTGGGGGCATAAGGCGATTGCTCGGTAAAGTATTCATCTCGATTGCTGAGATCCCCATACACTTCATCCGTGGATACGTGATGAAACCGAAAGGCTTTCGCCTTAACTGACGACAGCGATTGCCAGTAACTCCTGACGGCTTCGAGCAAACTGCAGGTGCCGACCACATTGGTCTGAATAAAATCCGTCGGCCCGCTAATGGAGCGATCCACATGACTTTCTGCGGCTAAATGCATGACGGCGTCAGGGGTAAACTCTGTCAGAATGGCCCTGATGGCTTTTGTATTGACAATGTCTTGCTGTACAAACTGATAACGCGGACTCTTCGCCACTGAAACCAACGACTCAAGATTACCGGCATACGTCAGTTTATCGAGATTAATAACCTTGTTGTCTGTTTGCTTTATCAGAAAACGCACGACGGCAGATCCAATAAAGCCAGCACCACCGGTGACAAGGATAGTACGACAGCTCATGTCCATATCCCCCGAGTATCGACAATATATTCAGACACTGGCTTAAAACGTTTAAACGGCATATGGTCAACCAACAGAACATAGATATCGGCTTTTTCAAGGGCTGTATCAAGGCTGACCAAATCAAAGTCTTCTCGCAGTTCTTTCGTATTAGGCTCCACAGCCATCACCTTGCACCCTGATGTATTCACCAGTGAGCGGGTAATTTGTAATGCGGGGCTTTCACGAAGGTCATCAATATCGGCTTTAAACGCCAGGCCAAAACAGGCAATGATCACATCATGGCGCTCTTTTTCAGGGTGCTGAGCCAGGAAACTGTCCACACGTTCACTGACCTTATCCATGACCCATTGCGGCTTATGGTCATTGACTCGCCTTGCCTGTTGGATTAACCCCGTCTGCTTCGGTGCCTGGGACACAATAAACCAGGGATCAACAGCAATACAATGCCCACCGACACCCGGCCCAGGCTGGAGAATATTCACCCTTGGATGCCGGTTGGCCAGAGCGATCAGCTCCCAGACATTAATAGCCAATTTATCGCAAATAACAGATAACTCATTGGCAAAAGCAATGCTGACATCCCGGCTGGCATTCTCGGTGAGTTTTGCCATTTCAGCCGTTCGAGCATGGGTCATGATGCACTCACCTTTAACAAACAGCCGGTAAAGCTGACAGGCTTTTTCGGCACTGGCTTTATTGATGCCGCCAATGACCCGATCATTTTCAATCAGCTCACGCGCGACCTGTCCGGGCAATACCCGCTCGGGGCAATAGGCAATAAAAATATCACCAGTTTGACCATTTGAGAGAGGAACCGTTAAATCGGGGCGGGCTTGTGCAATCCAGGCTGCCATTTGTTCTGTTGTTGTCACCGGTGATGTCGATTCCAGCACCACAAGGTCACCCTTTTTTAATACCGGAGCAATCTCTCGGGAAGCTGAAGCAATATACGACAAATCAGGTTCATTCTGGCCGTTGACAGGTGTGGGCACGGCAATAATAAACGCATCGGCAGGCTCCGGTTTTGTGGTTGCTCTCAAAAAACCAGTGGTGACGGCTGTACTGACCAGCCTATCCAAATCCGGTTCAAGAATATGGATATTACCCTGATTAATGGTATCCACTATCTGTGGGTCAATATCAACGCCTGTCACCTGTATTTTTCGCTCAGCAAACATGGCCGCCGTTGGCAGGCCGATATAGCCCATACCTATAACAGAAACAGAAGAGATTGGCTGATGGTGAGTCATAGTCTTTTTATAATTTTTAATAAAACAATAGCAGGATAAATGAGTTGTCTTAACAGTTTGCACGTTGCAAGAATCAAGGATAATAGAAGATAAAAAGTCGGTGTTGACAGACGAATAGCCCGCTATTTCACCAACAAAACCCGCTTTTTAGCCCCGTTTATCCCAAAGCTCAGTAGCCGCTTTAAGTCGGCTTCCAGGCAGGGGAAAACGTTTTATGAGACTGTGACAAAAGCAAACCCATGGACTGATCATTGCCTAAAACAGCATTGACAATCCGCTCGCTGGCTTTGCCGTCGCCATAAGGGTTGCATGCCTGACTCATTGTCCTGTAAGCAAATTTGTCATCCAGCAGACGAGTGACTTCATTGATAATGATATTTGTGCAGGTTCCCACCAGGCGCACAGTACCTGCTTTTAACGCACAGGGGCGCTCTGTCGTGTCGCGCATACACAGAACAGGTTTGCCCAATGAGGGTGCTTCTTCCTGAATACCGCCAGAGTCAGTCAGCAGTAAATAACTTGATTTCATCAAATAAACAAACGACAGGTATTCCTGAGGCTCAATCAAATGAACATTTTCCGCATCGGTTAACAGCCGATTAACAGGCCCCTGAACATTCGGGTTCAAATGCACAGGATAAACAATACTCACATCAGAACGACGTGATAATTCACGCAACGCCTGACAAATGTGCTCAAAGCCATCACCAAAACTTTCACGCCTGTGCCCTGTTACTAAAATCAGTTTTTTTCCATTGTCTTTTAAAAAAGGAAATGGCCTACTGAGCGTTCTTTGCAAAGACGGGTTGCTATCAATGTGTTCAGACACCGCCATCAATGCATCAATAACAGTATTCCCGGTGACAAAAACCTGCTCAGGCGCAACATTTTCCTGAAGTAGATTTTTCAGAGACTGCGTTGTGGGTGTGTAGTGCTGGTCTGCAATCGTGCCTGTCAGCTTGCGCATGCCTTCTTCTGGCCAGGGGGAATAAATATTTCCTGTGCGCAGACCTGCTTCTACATGGCCAACAGGAATCTGATGATAGTAGCCTGCCAGCATAGCGGCAAATGAGGTGGCTGTATCGCCATGAACCAGCAACCGGTCAGGATGAAAAGTAGAAAAAACAGATTTTAACCGGTGGATAATCGCCGTTGTCACATCAGACAAATCTTGCCCGTGCTTCATAATATCCAGGTCATCATCCGGTGTAATGGAAAACAGGCTCAATACCTGATCCAGCATTTCCCGGTGTTGTCCCGTGACACAGACACGTGTTTCAAAATGAGGGTTATGTTTAAAGGCATTGACGACTGGCGCCATTTTTATGGCTTCCGGGCGGGTGCCAAAAACAATCAATAACTTCATAGATGACTCTTTATAATTATTCGTTATTCTCGGGAATGGCGGGATTTCTATAGAGTGGCTTTATTTAATACGACACCCGTAATTTGCTTACCCGTTTTCAGAATATCTACCCCCCCGTCAATTAATTCAGGGGCTGGCACTTTACCGGCCTCAACAACATACAGCACCGTATTACAGTGACAAATAATATGCTGGGCATCACTCGTTCCCGACAGCGGCGGGCAGTCAATAATAATGGTGTCATAGTTTTTTTCGAGTTGACGCAAGATATCAACAAACACCGGTGCTGCCAGAAGCTCCTGAGCCTGATCAATGGAACCTCCTGAAGGGATTAACCTGACCCCTTGCGTTTCTGTGGGTACACCAACCGGTTCCTGTGCCCCCTGTAAAATAGCAGCCAGGCTGTTTTCCGGGTTTTCAGCCTTAAGCAACGTATTCAGGGTATGTCCCGGCTGCCTCAGATTGCCATCAATGACCAGCGTCTTGCCCAGCAACCCAAAAGCTTTTGCCATGCTCGCTGCTGTGGCCGTTCTGCCCTCGCCAGCTTGTGCTGAAGTGACCGCGATAACCGCGACACCTTTTTCATGCTTTAGGCTGATCTGGGTGCGCAGAGTTCGTATAGCTTCGCTGTAGAGTTGGTGTTTGTTACAAAATAGCTGCTGAGGCAGCTTCGTGTCTTTTCGCTTGCGTTTAACATAAGGCAATCGACCTGACACGGGCAGCTTGAGTTTTTCACCGATTTCTCTCACCGTTCTTACTGTGTTATTCAGCATTTCCAGAAGGAATACAATGCCCGTCGATAAGAGTAAACCAGCCATCCCCATCATAATGATGATCAGTTTTTTCTTAGGCTTAACGGGATAGTAGGGTTCATAAGCTGAATCAATTACGCGTGCGTTTGTATTTTTAAAGTCACTTGTCGCCTTGTTTTCACCAATACGGGTAAGAAACCTGTTATGCAGTGATTCCTTGCTTTTAACTTCTCGTTCAAGCTCGCTCAACCGGTACTGTTTACGGCTAATTGCCTGAACACGTTCTCGGGTGGCCTGTAGCGTTTCTGACAGGGCCTTCTCATTGGCGAGAGTCACTTCGTATTGCTTTTCAATGCCCTCCACAATCTTCATGGTTTGCAGACGGATATGACGCTCGGCACTTTTTAGTTCTGTTATCGCTTTAATCATATCTGGATGCTTGGGTCCATAACGCTTTGACAACTCATCCACCTTTCGCTGTGACGTGGATTCCTGCTCTTTTAATGTCCTCAGCAGAGGGTCTTTCAAGACACTTGGCAGAACACTGTATTCCTCAACGGTTTTAGCGCCACTGCTAGTGATTTCACGATAAATACTTCTGTTCTGTGCCAACGCCTCCTTAACCTGTGCCAGTGAATGCGTCAGCGCTTCCAACTCGCTTTTTGCCAGCGCCAGCTCACTGTCGAGGTTAATCAGGTTTTCCTTTTCCCGATACGCCTGAAGATTTTTTTCAGCTTGGTCGAGGCTGGCACCCAGGTCATTCAGTCGCCCCTGCAACCATTGCGTATTGTCAGCACTGGCAGTGAGTCGGGAATCCAGCCACGTATCGATATAGGCTCTGGCAATGGCATTGGCCAGTAATGGCGATAACGCTTTATTGGTTGAATTCACCGATATTTTAGCAATCTGTGTATCGGGTACGGGAGACACCGTGACCATTCCTTGGAGGACACTGGTCGCATCAAAAATCAGCGCTTCTCTGGTGGGGATATATTCAGGTTCCGGTGGAAGCCCCAGCCACTTGCGCCAGTTGAGTAACGACTCTTTTTCAGGGCGCAATGTCCAGTTGAATTCAGGGCGCGCAATCAAATCCAGTTGACGCACGACTTTTTCCAGCACTGTTCTGGACTTCATAATTTCGTACTGGGTGCGCAGATAAGACGAATCACCACCAATACTGTACAGACTATCGATGGAAATAATTTTACTGTCGTCTTGTTTCAGCTCAAGGCTGGTCGTTGCCATATAGACGGGGGGCAGCCGTGAACTGTAGAATACACCGAACATAACCATCAGTACTGTACTGCTACCGATCACCCACAAGTAACGACGAAAAATCTGAACAATATCCCAAACGGATATCAACTGCCCGGTTTCCTTAACCGGATACAGCACGGGCGGGGGTACACTACTCATAACAGAAAATCAGTGGCTCAGAAAATGTCTTAAAAAAAGCTTTCTTTAATATTTATTATGTCGCCGGGCAATACCTCATCTCCGAGCGTCAACCACAATGTTTGTTGTTCTCCTTCTTTTTCCCGGGTCACCTGTATTTTCTTCCGTGATGCCCGTTCAGTAAATCCACCAGCCAGAGCTATCGCTTTTTGTAATGTCAGCTGCGGAGCATACGAAAAGCCTCCCGGACTTTTCACTTCACCTCTAACAAAATACTTTCGGTACTCAATCAGCCTGACAGTTACTATGGGGTTAATCAAGTAATCCCCTTTCAAACCGCTGGTAATATAATTCTGCACCTGTTTAATGGTTTTTCCCTGAACCGGAATATCTCCTAAAAAAGGGTATGCAAGGGTGCCTGTTGCCGTGAGTCGTGCTGCCTTAATGGTTAAATTGCTTTCATTAAACACATCAATACTGATGACATCCCCAACAGCCAGCGTATAGTCCGTTTTTGTGCCTGCCCTGGCAGAAATCGCAACAAGCTCTCCTATAAGAAGAAGACTTAAGACTACCATTTTTTTCATATTAATGGTTTACAACAATGGCTTTACAGATTAATTGAGCTGGAAAATGTAAATACATTCTGTCGGTAATTTTCTAGTTTTACCTCAGGATTTATTGCTTTTTCATTATGTATCGTATGTTTCCATGTTAATGATAAAGAAAACCAGCGACGTACATTCCATGTCCATCCGACGTGGAAATTATGGGTCATAGCTTCCTTGTCCACCGTAGCGCCATACCCAAGAATATCTTCCCAGGTTGCTTCCCACTTCAACACCGTCCTTCGCCTTGCGCTCCACTGGTGATTCCAGGACGTACTGACTTCTTTCACCTTGGCGTAATGACTCTGTGATGGGTCATCAGACTCAATATCGTACTTTTCACCCACACTGAGCGTCACTACAGAGTAACTTTTTATATTATAAGTGCCACTTGCATCCCAGCCGGTATAGCCTTCTTCTTCGTTTTGTTCAGATGATAAGAAACGGCGACCGAGTTTGAAATAACCTGCCGTTTTTGCTGAGGGCCTGAAAGATAAACCAGCTAAATAGCTGTTAACGCCGTAGCCTGCTGCCCCCGAGTAGGCCAGCACTTCTTTTGAGGTCTCAAATAATATATCAGTACGCGTCAAAAAGTGGTAATAGGCTGTTGCACCATAGAGACTGGTTTTACTATTGTCGTATTGCTCGCGGGTGTATTCTTTTTTAGTCAGATTACCAAAAAAATCAATTCTCGCGCGAGTCCTTAACGAGCCAAATCCATACTTACCATTGACGATCATTTGCTGATATCGAGGCTGGTCATAGACGTTTGACAATCTCTGGTCATCATCTACATAGTTTCCGACAACCAGACTACCGTTAAACCGGTTCCGACGGGTAAATTCATGGCGCGCATCAAGGTTAAGCTGATAGTCTGTTGCTGACTCTGCATTAATAATAGTGTACTGATGACGTTTTACCTCAAGACCTGCACCGTACTTATTAGGCCCAGAGGCCATCTGAGCGTAAATGCCCGGTACTATCGTGTAAATACCTGCTGTTTCCCGGCGTTCGTCCTGATAGAAGTTGTCATCGTAAGCAAAGCTGATTGCAAGACCCAAAGAGATATCAATGCCTTCTCCGGTGAAAGTATTGACGGGCAATGTGCCAAAACTATTTGATGAGAACGTCAAGCAAGTAAAAATTACTGCAACATTGCGTAACACTTTCCCTGAGTACATTTTTTATCATAACCGCGTATAAATCCCGTATTTTCAGAGGTTGTCGCTAAAGCAACGAGCAAAGCTGAAACAAGGCAAAAGTGGCGAAAAGGGCGAAAAGGGCGAAAAGGTGGCGCAAAAGGGCAGCTTACAGGGAGTAAATGTACATCCTCTTTTGAGCGACTTTTCAGCACTGTATCAACGAAGCGCAGCACTTTCGCGGCAACGTCTTCAGACGTGGAGAATGTCAAAATCAGGCACGCTACCGCCCATCAACTATGGCTAAGTGTTGAAAGAACCTGTCATTTTTTAAGTTAAAGTGACATTTTTTTCTTGGTTTACATTGAGAGAAGCTCTTTTTTCTATTTTTTGACGTAACAAAAAGCACCCAAAGGCAAGGGATGGCACCAGGAGCTTGTCCGAGAATAGACCGCGTTACTGCGGTTGCGATAATTTTTATGCTTCTTACGCCTGTCGACGGTCGTATATTAATAAATAACTATGTTGCCTGCAAGTCCTACCTATTCAATAAGTAATTACACCTGTTAGCCTGTCGGACTTAAGACAATTTCAGCCTAAAATCCAGAAAATTCTGACTCGCCCTACTGAATTTTATGCTCGAAAGCATAAGTCCGACAGGCTCCTAGGAGGCTGACCGAGAATAGCGCCCGTAGCGAGGATTACGAGAAATTGAGGATAAAAATTTCTGCTTCTGAGGATAATAGTGGGGCTATTTGACGAA
>NZ_JAVLSP010000113.1:0-9661 GCF_031528575.1 Candidatus Sororendozoicomonas aggregata | reverse complement strand
TCCCAGCCCTTCACCTTTTTCACGTCCTCTTCTTTGGGCAACCCTTTACCATGATTCATGGACGAAAAGGCGCGGAACAGCTCCATACTGAACGCGTCACCCACTTTCCAGACCTCCCAGCCCTTCACCTTTTTCACGTCCTCTTCTTTGGGCAACCCTTTACCATTATTCATGGACGAAAAGGAACTTAAAGCATCTTCTTTAGCTAAAAATTCAAGTTCTTCATGGGTTCGTTTTGCAAAGTCTTTGATATATTTTTTTCTATTGCCAAGCATGCCTGTTATCATTCCCGTATTTTTAACTGTCTCGGGAAGGAACCGAAAAAAAACTCCCGCATTACTAAAGAAGTCTACAAATACCTCTTCATCTATGAAGCCAGATAGCTTGTAAAAACTGTCTTTAATTAAAATATTTTTATTAATAGCAATATCTAAAAACTTTTGGGCAGATTCAATCTTACTATCATCTAATTTATAGTGAACTTTCTTTCTTATCTCTTCAAAAAAATCATCATTTTTCTTGTGTTTTTTTAATGGAGGCTGCTCAGAAATATCGTCTACTGTTTCTGTTTTTTCGCAATATTCAGTGCTTGAATTATTTATTTTTCTTTTACTTCCACCTACACCTTCACAAATAGAAATCCAAAAAATTAACAACAATAAGAGTGCTCGCAACTTACATCAGAATACCTACGGATATTAAACACCAGAAAACGCAGATACCCTGCCCTCCTTAATTTTGTACGGTTGTTTTTTTTATTCGCACACCCTCAAAACTAAAACTTTTGCTCCAGACCAACCAGCTCTGGTGGAACTACTCACAAAAGTACACTTCCACCCTGAGGGACGTGGTGCTGGACAGCATTAATCGCGCACTGGCCTGCGGACAGGTCATTATGGGGTATGCTACCTGGCTGTGCTCTGCTGAACAGTGTAGTCACTTTAAAAAAATTTGCATGGGTTGTCAGTCACGAATCCGCGATACCTGTGGTAAAAAGCTCACGGATCAGTGGATTGAGAAGGTACTCTCTCAAGAAAAAAAACAAAAAAAACGGGTGCTCTCTCTGACTGATTGAAACAAAAGTACACCCTCTTAACGACTATTATGAAAATAACTTTTCGCTATTGAAACTCACCGTCATACCTGCATCTGTCATTGCTCGTCAGCCAAAAACTATTGTACTCCAAGTTGAAGTGCCTATTGAATCCGGGGACATGCTAAACCTCGAAAATGGACTTCATGAACCTTAACCACAATGCCATCCAGATAGAATACCGGGTACAGGCTTTCCAGTGGCTTGCTCTGCCAGGCTTTCACCTCGTCAAGAACTGCATCGGTTACCTTGGATATCAGGGTTGCAGAGACCTCAGCACCGTACATTTCCTCAAGCGTATCAGCGATATTTCATTGATTTCAACGCTCATAGTTATGCTCCTCTTTGGAGGTTTAACGACAAGCGTTTACATAAATTAAATTACATCCTCAATTTCTGAGGCAAAGCTAACAATCAATGATTTTTTTAACATGTGCATTTTTATCTGCTACTCAATACTCATCCAATGCCTTAAATGCCTGTTGAGGATATCTCCCAGAGAGATACGCTTATTGCCACTGCTTTTTCTGCCAGTGGGTTGGTTTCATGGTATTCTAAAACAAAATTATTTTACCCCATTTTATAACACTCAGGTCTGAGCAGTTGCCTCTGTTGTCATATACAGTGTATTTATGATTGAACTCCATTGGCAGAATGCAGTGAACAAACCAGAGGCTTGTGGCAGAACGTTTCCACTCTCTTACAGTAAACACAATAATACAAGCCTGGTTGCCGGATCTTACTGGAAACCCCTATCACAAGGCAGTTACGGGAAAAAAATGTTCTCAGGCTTTGTTTTTCGTGGCGACACAAGAAGACCTGAAATTATCTTTCAGGAAGGATTCATTCCCACTGGCAGATTTGATTTTTCTGTTTCTGAGGATCAGCGCATGGATCGAATGACAGGAAATCTGGATGGTGGCTTTACATTTAACCACGGGGTTTCCACAACCCTTTCAACCAGAATCGCACAATTTTACGTAAAACACAGTAACCCCTTTGGCAATAAATATCTCCGTCACATACAACCCGCGGATAGATATATCTATGATTATTATTTTAATGGCTACATTTATTTGATTGACGCAAGACGCATGGCTGGATATGGTATAAGCGTACCGGAAATTTATGAAGACCAGATATTACTGAAGGGGAAGAAGCAGCGGCTTTTACATGAGATTTATGAGGTTAATTTCATCCATGCCATCCCCAATACATCCATTGTCGGGGCTGTCTGGTCCGATGACCATGTCGTAGATACAAGCTGCGAAGCATCAAGGCTGTGGATGGGCTTGACCAAAATCAAACTCACGCTGGGTGAAAACCCTCACTATGAAGGGGATGCCGCCAGCGTGGCCAAACTCTTTAAATAGCCAATGGAGAGAGACGCCCTTATTGTCACTATGTTTTCTGTGAGCGGGTTGGGTTCACGGTATGCTAAAACAAAATTATTTCACCCCATTTTATAATACTCAGGTCTGAGAAACTTTCTTCCTTGTCATATATAGTGTGTGCTTATAATGTAACTCCATAGGCACAATCCATGGGCACAATACAGTGAATAAACCAGAAGCTTGTGGCAGAACGTTTCCGCTGCTGAATTATTTCAAGCACAATAATACAAGTTTAGTTAACGGAAGACACTGGAAAACACTATTAAAAGGCGGTTATGGTGGATATATGTTTTCAGGCTTTGTCTTTCGTGGCGACAAAATAAGACCTGAAGTTATCTTTCAGAAAGGATTTGTTCCCAGTGAGACATTTGATCATTCTGTTACGCCCAATCAAGCAGAAAGTATTAACATTGGGCTTGTATTTAATCATGGCGTTTCCACAACCCTGTCAACCAGAGTTGCACAATTTCAAGTAAAACATAACAATGACACTGTCAGGAAATATAACCATTATTTAGAATACCTGGATACCTTTATAGATGGCTATTATTTTGATGGTTACATTTATCTGATTGACGCAAGATGCATGGCTGGCTACGGTATAAACGTACCAAAAGATTATAAAAATCAATTGCTGCTGATGGGCAAGCAGCAAGCGTTTTTGCATGAGATTTATGAGGTTAAATTCATTCATGCCATCCCCAATACATCCATTGTCGGTGCTGTCTGGTCAGATGACCATGTTGCAGATAAAAGCTGTGAAACGTCAAGGCAATGGATGGGCGATCTCGATGTCAAACTCACCCTGGGCGAAAACCCTGAATATGATGGGGACGTAGTCACAGTGGCTAAACTCTTTAAATAGCCAGACACCGGCTGTTGAGAAGATGAATCTCTGAGGCAAAGGCAAGACAAGGCAAAGATCATTTATGTTTTTTAGCCTGTGCACTTTTTATTTTTTTTCTTTTTATTTTCTTTTTATTTTCTGGTCAATATACATCAAATGGGTCAAATGCCGACTAAGGATATCCCCTAAATAGCTGATAAACTGCGTTCTCAGGCTTGCTTTAAACCGGTCAAGCTCGCAACTGCCTAATGCCAGCAAACCTATGTAATCAGGAAAACGAAGGGGGGCGACTGCCGTAGACCTGATCTGTTGTGTCTTATTACCAAATATAAACGCCATTCTCTTTTCATCCAGTTGACCACAAAATACGGTACTGTTTGATAACGCTTCGCCTAATAAAGACTCAGTAATATCCTTGGACTCAAACCTCACTGGCAGATTGGATGGTTGGCTTGAAAACAGAATCAGCTGGTGAAACTCAACGTTGAAATCATGGTTCAAGCTGTCTTCCACCGCTTCAATGGCCTGCTCCATATCCCGGCTTTCAAGCAATGAGAGGGAAAACTTGCGGATACTATCAAAGTGTCGCTCATTTTCTTTAGCATTATTGATCACGTGGGTAAGACACCGCTGGGTGTCGACATCTTTTTCCCGCAATAATTGCAACTGACGCTCTAACAGAGAAATGGCTGAACCCCGCTGATGGGGGATTGCCATCTTTGCCAGCAGTTCATCGCGCCCGGCAAAAAAATCCGGGTGCTGTAGCAGGAACTCGGTCACCTGGTCGGCATTCAGCGCACTTGTACCGGGTGTCTTGGGCGCGAATTTTGTCATAGGCGGGTGTGGCCTTCGTAAACCCTTGTTGCTGCGCCTGTCATCATAACCGAATGCCCTTCTCCCGACCATTGGATCTGAAGAAAGCCACCAGAGAGGTTGACCTTCACCTCGTCATTTAACACGCCCTGGATGACTCCTGCAACAACAGCCGCACAGGCACCGGAACCACAGGCCATCGTTTCACCAACACCACGCTCATAAACCCGGAGGTTAATCTCATTCCTGTTCACGATTTCCATAAACCCGGCATTACACTTACGGGGGAAGTCCTCATGGTGCTCAATGAGTGGTCCGAGCATCTCCACGGGCGCTTTTTGTACATCATCCACCACCAGTACCGCATGGGGATTACCCATGGATATAGCCGATACCATCAGCGTTTCGCCATCAATCATTAATGGATACAGTACCGACTGGCCAGGCGCGGTAAATGGGATATCAGAGGGTGTTAAACGTGGAATACCCATATTCACCGCGACACTATCATTATCAAGAATCTGCAATTCAATATTGCCTCCTGCTGTTTGAACGCGCACCAGATCACGCCCTATCAGGCGGTGATCCCTAACAAAGCGGGCAAAACAGCGGGCACCATTCCCACACTGTTCCACTTCACTACCATCAGCATTAAAAATACGGTAGCGAAAGTCCATGTCTGGATCAGTGGGAGGCTCCACAATGAGCAGTTGATCAAAGCCAACGCCGAAACGACGGTCAGCCAGACGCCTGACTTTCTCCGGCGGCAATCGTGCATTTTGGGTAACCATATCGACGACCATAAAGTCATTTCCCAACCCATGCATCTTTGTAAAATATAATATCATAGCCGTCTTTAACTCGTTGGTAGCAATGATTCAGGGGCTAATTGTTCGGCAATGGTTTCCCGGCGGCGCACTTCATATACCTGTTCTCCATCAACCATGACCTCTGCTGCACGATTGCGTGTATTATAGTTGGAACTCATGACAAACCCGTAAGCGCCAACACAACGCAACGCCAGTAAATCGCCTTCTTTGATCTGAAGTGAACGTTCTTTGCCCAGAAAATCACCGGTTTCACAGATAGGCCCTACAACATCATACACCACCGGCGCAGACTCAGAGCCATTGAGGCTAACAGCGGTAATATCGTGCCATGCGCCATACATAGAAGGGCGAAGCTGGTCATTCATGCCAGCATCCACTACGGCAAAAGCCTTATGATCATTCTTTTTGATCAGTTCTACCCGGGTCAATAACAGGCCCGCTGGCGCGGCAATGGAGCGGCCTGGCTCAATAATCAGTGTCAGGTCGCGACCTTTGAGTTTTTCAATGACTGCACTGAGATAGCTTTCAGGTGAAGGGGGTGTTTCAGTATGGTAACGCACACCGAGGCCACCGCCAATATCCACATGCTCCAGGGTAATACCGAGTGCTTTCAGGTTATCGGTCAGGGCCAAAAGCCTGTCGAGGGCATCAATAAAAGGTTCTCGTGTCGTCAATTGTGAGCCAATATGACAACCAACCCCGATGATGTGAATATTTGCCATGGTCAGGGCTTTTTTATACACAGCTTCAGCTTCAATAATATCAATCCCGAATTTATTCTCTTTCAGCCCTGTGGAAATATACGGGTGGGTCTGTGCATCCACGTCAGGGTTTACCCGCAGGGATATAGGCGCCTTTTTACCCATTTGTTCCGCGCAGACCTGAATGCGCTCCAACTCCGTTTCAGACTCCACGTTAAAGCAGCGAATACCCACCTCTAATCCCCGTTTAATTTCATGCATCTGTTTACCAACGCCAGAGAACACCACTCTGGCAGGATCGCCTCCTGCTGCCAGCACCCGTTCCAGTTCTCCCACAGATACGATATCAAATCCTGCTCCCAGCTTTGCCAGCACATTGAGCACTGCCAAATTGCTATTGGCCTTAACGGCATAGCAAATCAGATGAGGATAATGTTTCAACGGCTGCTGATAGGCCTCTAAACCGGCTTGCAGGCCGGCTTTAGAGTAGAGATACAGCGGCGTATCAAATTGTTCAGCAATAGCGGACACCGACAACCGCTCTGCCATGAGTTCACCATTAATATACGAAAACCAGTCCATCAGGTACTTTTTCCTGTCATTGTTGCGGGCGCTTGGAACGAAAGTATTGGTCTGTTCAGGTGGAAAAGCCTCCGGCGACACGGTGATGATCGAAGGCCGAATTCTCTGGCAGGAATAAATCTCCTTTTTGTCCACAGCCGGTGAGCAAAAAGGTGAAAAACAACAGGGCAAATACTGCTCTCATAGGGTAGTCCTCAAATGGTGCCTGACTAAGTTACAATGTACTTCACTATACCTTAGTCAGGTGGGGGTTCCCATAATAAGACTCCCGGAAAAGCGTCTGATCTCTTTGAGCAGTTTTGAAGGCACTGCCTTTATAGCCCATTGATGGTTCGCGCGAGGGAAACAGAGGCGATTTATAAAAAACGCGATGGCAGAACCCATTGACATCTTCCCCAATAAATTTGATGAATAGTAAAAATACTTGTATTAAAGTGAGGCGCTGCTAGTTTTTGCATTAACCCAGCTTTTGATCAAACTTGGATACCTATGAATGAACTCCTCTACTACAAGTTGACCGATAAATTGATGATGTCCATCGAAGATGCCATTGGTGCGTCCGGCATGGATATTGATATTGATTGTGTCAATGCCGGTGGCATTCTGACACTGACCCCTGATGGCTGCCTCCCAGTGATTATCAGTCGGCAGCCTTCACTGCGACAATTATGGGTAGCCGCCACATGCGGAGGGTTTCATTTTACCTATGACGAAGGGAAAAAACAGTGGACTTCTGATGCAGTGGGGGAAACATTTATTGACTTGGTGAACCGTTGCCTCTCCGAGCAATCTGGCGAGCAAGTGCGTCTGGATTTTTAAGGTCGCTTTCAGGCAGCGGCCGTGCAAAATATTCCCGCGTCGCCCCCGCGAAGGTGGGTTATCTCCCATTGAGGGTGTAGATAAACCCAGATAATCAGTGATTGTCGTAGGTTTTTAGTAGCGGTTCTTGCCTTCACAGGAATGATGGTCGTTTGGCAAATTGGCAAATTGGCAAATTGGCAAATTGGCAAAATAGATTCAAGAATGACCATATTAGTGCTGAAGTCTACGACTAACGGACCTAAAAAGCCGACTTTATTCACTAAATTGCAGGCTGTTGGCCTGTCAACATCGACTTTTTATCCTCTGTTTCTCTTGATCTTGCTAGCAGCCTGTCGGACTTATACTTTCGAGCATAAAATTCAGTAGGGCGAGTCAGAATTTTCGATCAATTTGTGCGAAGAGTTGACCTATTTAAGCCAATTGATCGGAAATTCTGGCCGCGCTTTCTCGCACTTCCTGGATTTTAGGCCGACATTGTCTTAAGTCCGACAGGCTCCTACCCGCTGCAATTAAGTCCCATCGCCCAAAAGCCGATTTCCAGACGACTGGCCTCACGGAAAGTGTCTCGTAACGACTCAAGCCGGGCTGGGGTAAAGCGGGTTTTCGCCAGTTTGTCCAGTGTTTGGATTTGTTTGATGGCAGAAGCAATAAAGTCATCGCCACCGTATGTTTCTATCCACTGCCAATAGGGATTGCCTGTCCGCCTGGTGGCCGGGTCGTTAATCAGACGATGGCCAATTTCTGCGTAGCCCACTGCACAGGGAGACAGCGCCGTGTATAAATCAAGAATGTCACCCGACATGCCCCGCTCAATCACGTAGCGGGTGTAGGCCATATTTGCGGTGGCTTCCGGGTGGTTGACGATATCCTTTTCGGTGAGTCCCCATTGGGCGCAGTAGTCCAGGTGCAAACGCATCTCGGTATTTAACAGGCCATCCACTGAAGAGGCTGCTGCACGCATATCATCCAGATTATCCGCTTTCACCACTGCCAGGGCATAGGCACGGGAAAAGTGAATCAGAAACAGGTAGTCCTGCTGGAGATAATGGCGGAAACACTCCTGCCTCAGTGTGCCATCAGCAAGTCCTTGAACAAACGGGTGATGGCAGTAGGCATGCCAGTCATCCACGCAACCGTCTTTTAGTTGCTTGTACAGTGTGGTCGGATCACTGAAAATAGAGGTGTCTGTATTCATAACGACATCCATCCTATGGGAGAAGCCCTCTATGTTAACGCAAAAAATGCAGGATAAACTCAATGAACAGATCAACCTTGAGTTTTATTCTTCCAATCTATACCTGCAAATGGCCTCCTGGTGTGAAGCGCAAAGCCTGGACGGCTGTAATCAGTTTCTGCGCGGTCATGCACAGGAAGAAATGCAGCATATGCAAAAGCTGTTTAACTACGTCAATGAGACCGGAGCCATGGCCAAGATCGGGACAATTGCCGCACCTCCCCATGATTTTGAGTCCATCAAGGACGTGTTTCAGCAAACTTACAAGCACGAGTGCCTGGTGACAACAAAAATTAACGAACTGGCACATACCGCGTTTACAGAGAAAGATTATTCCACCTTCAATTTTTTACAGTGGTACGTGGCTGAGCAACACGAAGAAGAAAAAATTTTCAAAAGCACCCTCGATAAAATAGAGATTATTGGCCTTGAGCAAAAAGGGTTGTATTACATTGATCAGGAAATTGCCAAACTGACCACGGTGACAACCGCTTAGCATTTTCGCCGTAAGCCCCCTGACTTTTAGAGGGTGTCGCGAAACGCTTAATTTTCTCCGTCGTCATCCCGTAAAGGGATTGTATGGGATCTATGCTACAAGGACGTGAATCACTAAACCCGCATGATGCGTGCGGTTGGAGTGCCTTCCATAGAATGTGGTTCCTGTACGTTCCCTGTACAGGATGACGGTGCGGGATATATTTCAGAGTTTCGCGACAGCCTCTTTAGTTGGGGGAACAGTCACGTGTTATTCTGAGATGACTCTACCATGGATTCAGGCAGTTTTTTGCCTGATACCTCAAGGCTTGCTATTCAAGGTTTCTGCTTTGGCAAGGCATGATTGCAGCAGGCCGGATGCCGGTTTGGTTTTTTCACCCTCAAAACTGCTTTTTTTGGTTTTGTTTTCAGGGTGATAAAAGACTCAACCACCTGCGACGACAGCCTTTGGGGATGTCTGTTTGGCTGATGTACGCTTTTTGACTGACTGCCTGGAGTATTTCATTAAGAGAGTTTGAGTTGAAATGTTGAGGGTGGATTAATGGGTGCCAGAGCGATAATGAAACGTTTTAATTTGATTCATGGAATGGTTCGCTGCTGTTATGTATGGACAACAGAAAAGCCAGGGCCGGAGACAGGACAACCTCTTCATTCAAATACCTTGAAAACTCGAAGGAGATACGTAATATCAATGGCCTTTTCCAGCGACTGTCATGAATATGGCAAGTTGGATGTCAGACTATCAGTGTTATAGGAGCCTGACCGAGAATAGCGCCCGTAGCGAGGATTACGAGAAATTGAGGATAAAAATTTCTGCTTCTGAGGATAATAGTGGGGCTATTTGACGAAG
>NZ_JAVLSP010000112.1:0-10362 GCF_031528575.1 Candidatus Sororendozoicomonas aggregata | reverse complement strand
ACATCGAGCAGCAGAATAGACCACATTAGGAGTCCTGACGGACTCCTAGCTTTCCTTCCCAGTACTAAAAGTACTGGGCTTGACGCTCTTTTCGGTCAGATCAACCACCCACTTTAGTATCACTCAGATTCCACACCTTTACGGTGTGGTCAGCAGAACTTGAAACCACCCGCCCATCAAGCATTACCCTGACGCATGTCACCACAGATGCATGGCCTATCAGTGTTCCCACACACGGCTCCCCTCCGGGATTACTCAAATCCCATACCTTTATGGTGTGGTCAGAAGAGCCCGAAACCAGCCGCCCATCAGGCAGTAATGTGAGGGTATGCACTCGGCCTTCATGCCCCGTCAGTGTCGCCATGCACCGTTCCCCTTGAGGTTTACTCAGATCCCATAGCTTTATGGTATTGTCATAAGAACCTGAAATCAGCCGCCCATCAGGCAATACCAGCAGGGACGTCACGCAATCCTTATGACCGGTCAGTGTCTCCTGGCAACCGATGGGCATCGGGACTGAGCGAGATATAATTTTCCCTTCCAGTGTCTCGTCTTCCTCCAACTGGAATCGGGTATCACTGGCTATACTGAGATCCCACACCTTTATAGTCTTGTCAGAAGAACCCGAAACCAGCCGTCCATCAAGCAGTTCCCTGATGGCATTCACCCGTCCTTTGTGGCCCTCTGGCCGTCCGCCCCCCATTACTATCATGCATTCATCCCCCTGAGGTTGATTCAGACCCCACACAATTATGTCGCCATTATCAGAAGTCGAAACCAGCCGCCCATCAGTAAGTCGCTTGACTAACCCCACAGCACCTAAAAAGTTTTTTAGTGTTACCTCGCATTGCTCCTCTTTAGGTCTACTCAGATTCCACACCTTTATGGTTGAGTCATTAGAAGAAACCACCCGCCTGCCTGGCAGTGTCATGAGGCAATTCACATGCCCATCATGTTTGAACTCCAGTTCATCAACGCACCGTTCCCCTTCAGGTCTACTCAGATCCCACACCTTTATGGACAGTCCAGCAGAACCTGAAGCTATCAGCCCATTACTCATTACCGCGACTGATGGCACCTGCCATTGATACTGATTTATTGTGATCACGCACAGATCATCATTTTCTCCCAGTGATTTTAAGTACTCATTGCTTTGATTCCGGTAAAAGGCCATGCGTAATAATGGATCATTAATGTCGCTGCCCGGGATAGAAGGAATCTTAATCTTTTCCATGCTTTTCCTGTAGGCTTCAGGGTTAGCGCCATAATACTCATTCGATAAAGTTTTCAGCTTTTTTATTTCCAGAGCATGTAAAAAAGACGATGAAAAAATAATCA
This sequence comes from Candidatus Sororendozoicomonas aggregata, assembly GCF_031528575.1. Taxonomy (NCBI): domain Bacteria; kingdom Pseudomonadati; phylum Pseudomonadota; class Gammaproteobacteria; order Oceanospirillales; family Endozoicomonadaceae; genus Candidatus Sororendozoicomonas; species Candidatus Sororendozoicomonas aggregata. The sequence continues at coordinate 9,024 of NZ_JAVLSP010000112.1, read as the reverse complement.
TCACAATGGATAAATGGACAAACTTCATCATTGACCTATTCCCACTATTTTATTCGTTGCGTTAATGTTGACAGTTGATAATGGGTGGCTCCAATGATGCGCAATGTGGCTGACCAAACTATTCTATTGCAATTAACACCAATCGCCTTTTCCAGTTGCAACATAACTGGATATTTTCAAGGGCATAAGTGTTTCAATGGAACAACTTTACCAAACAATTTATATTAGTCAGTATTTTTAATTCATAAAAATCAACAGTCATTGTAGAAATTGTAGAATAGTAGTTTATTTTAAATTCACCAGTTGTGATTGGAATTATTTTTTTGGGCCATTTCAAACCTACATAATTACCGTTATAAAACTCAGTATTTTATAAGCTGCCTGTGGCAGTGAACGTAACACAAACGACGGTTGTAAGTTATACAGTTTTCTAAGCTGCCTGTGCGGCAGTGAACGGAAGTGAACATGAAAAAAGCATAATAAAAATATTTCTAAGCTGTCTGTGCGGCAGTGAACTGAACGATACCCGCATCACGAGGCCGCCACATTTTCTAAGCTGCCTGTGCGGCAGTGAACATATATGCACAGCGGAATCAGCTCATTCATAATTTCTAAGCTGCCTGTGCGGCAGTGAACTGATGATGTTCCTGGCGAAATCTCTCTATCGTTTTCTAAGCTGCCTGTGCGGCAGTGAACAGCTAAGGCAAACGTAGCGCTTGATCCTGCAATTTCTAAGCTGCCTGTGCGGCAGTGAACGTCATGGAATGATGCTCCAGCCTGGGCTATCTTTTCTAAGCTGCCTGTGCGGCAGTGAACCTTCCGTGCTGCCCTGATAGTTCACGTTGTACTTTCTAAGCTGCCTGTGCGGCAGTGAACTGAGCAAGTCTATAGAATGAGGGTAAGGTGATGTTTCTAAGCTGCCTGTGCGGCAGTGAACGAACCGGCCTGCGGATCGGCACCAGAAGAAGCTTTCTAAGCTGCCTGTGCGGCAGTGAACGAACCGGCCTGCGGATCGGCACCAGAAGAAGCTTTCTAAGCTGCCTGTGCGGCAGTGAACGATAAAGCGAACAGCTAATGCGCCATCTCCACTTTCTAAGCTGCCTGTGCGGCAGTGAACTTGCGCTGATTAACCCGCTTGTGCTTGCGGGTTTTCTAAGCTGCCTGTGCGGCAGTGAACATTAGTGGCGCAGATCATACCCATGTTGTATTTTTCTAAGCTGCCTGTGCGGCAGTGAACGAGAGGGAAGACTCATCAACAATTTGTTCTTTTTTCTAAGCTGCCTGTGCGGCAGTGAACTGCGAGACATCCGAATCCGAAATTCGCGAGAGTTTCTAAGCTGCCTGTGCGGCAGTGAACTTTTATCTTTAGAAGAAAGACTACCATACGATTTTCTAAGCTGCCTGTGCGGCAGTGAACTGTGTTTGAGTGTTGTTGCCAGTGCTCTTTGTTTTCTAAGCTGCCTGTGCGGCAGTGAACCGAGTGCGGGGACTACTACCGGTGCTGTTCTTTTTCTAAGCTGCCTGTGCGGCAGTGAACATATAAACGACAGAAGATGTGCAAAAGAGATATTTCTAAGCTGCCTGTGCGGCAGTGAACAGTTCAGCAATAGTGCCCCTTATATCATCGTATTTCTAAGCTGCCTGTGCGGCAGTGAACGATATGAAGCAATAGCTTCACAACCCTTCGCAGTTTCTAAGCTGCCTGTGCGGCAGTGAACAATTAGAAGCCGCTTTTAAATCATCCAAGGAATTTCTAAGCTGCCTGTGCGGCAGTGAACAAGCTTACTATCGACTATCTGAGACGAGCGTATTTCTAAGCTGCCTGTGCGGCAGTGAACTAGAGGTTTTCAGCAATAAAACGAGCTGCACCAATAACTTCAGCCCGAAAAGCTAAAAATACCCTTTTTTGAGGCTATATTGCAACCCATTGATTTTAAACATGTTTTTAAATAGCGTAAATTTTTGGGCCAAAAACAGGGTAATGCCCTGTGGTCACCTTTTCTGGCCAAGTTATACGAAGCGAAAGTGCCCATTTTATCACAGGCACCATTACTATAAGGAATAAGGAATAAGGAATAAGGAATAAGGAATAAGGAATAAGGAATAAATAACCAAAACCGCTGCTCAGAATATGAACTTTTAACCCAGATAACGGTGTTCTAGGAGGCTGTCGGACTTAAGACAAATCAATATACATACACCCATCACTTTGGTCACTCCCGCGAAGGCGGGAACCCATTTTCTGGTAGGTTCCCGCCTTCGCGGGAATGACGACTGTAGGGGTATTAGCGCTTAACAGCACCAGTGCGCTCGCCGACGTTAGCCATGTTGTTTTATGGCCACATCAATCGCCCCTTTATATTACTCAGATTCCATGCCTTCATCAGCAGCCGAAACCAGCCGCCCATCAGACATTGCCGTGTCAGACATCACCATAGGCTCATGGTCTGTCAGTGTTGTATCGCACCATTTTTTTCTCAGATCCCCCAACAGCTCTTTGGTGGTGTCAGAAGATTCTGAAACGGTGGTGTCAGAAGAGTCTGAAACGTCCCCTTTCGTGTTATTCAGATTCCATACCTTTATGGTACAGTCACCAGAACCCGAAACCACCTGCCCATCAGGCATTACCGCGACGCATCTCACCGTAGATTTATGGCCTATCAGTGTTCCCACGCACTGCTTCCCGTTAGGTTTACTCAAGTCCCATACCTTTATGGTGTGGTCAGAAGAGCCCGAAACCAGCCGCCCATCAGGCAGTAATGTGAGGGTATGCACTGGACCTTCATGTCCCGTCAGTATCGCCACGCACCGTTCCCCTTTAGGTTTACTCAGATCCCATACCTTTATGGTCTTGTCATAAGAAGCTGAAACCAGCCACCCATCAGGCAATACCAGCAGGGACGTCACACTATCCTTATGAGCATTTATTGTCTCCTGACAACCAATGGCGCATTTGGGGGTTGAGCGAGGTATAATGTCCCCATTCGGTGTCCTGTCCAGATTTCCGTCATCCAACTCGTATCGGGCATCATCGGCTACGCTGAGATTCCACACCTTTATGGTGTGGTCAGCAGAACCCGAGACCAGCCGACCATCATGCAGTTCCTTGACGGCATTCACCCAACCTTTGTGGCTGCCTCGTAGTCCGCCCCCCATTATTATCATGGATTCATTCCCTTTAGGTTGATTCAGATCCCACACATTGATGTTTTTATCATAAGAACCCGAAGCCAGCCGCCCATTCTTCAGTACCGTGACTGACTCCACAGGACCTCCATGGCCTTCCAGTACTGCCTCGCATACCTCCATATTAGGTTTACTCAGATTCCACACCATTACTGTAAAGTCACTAGAACCCGAAATCAGTCGCCCGTCAGGCATCACTGTGAGGCAGTTCACTACGCCTGTATGCAAAGCCAGTATGGCTTCGCATCGACGCCCTTCAGGTTTACTCAGATTCCACACCATTATGCCCCCGTCAGAAAAACGAGAAAAAACCAGCCGCCCATCTTTCAGTACCCCAACCGAAGGCGCCAGGTGTTCAACGTTTATTGTGGTCACGCACAGATCGGCATTTTCTCCCAGTGATTTTAAGTACTCATTGCTTTGATTCCGGTAAAAGGCCATCTGCAATAATGGATCGCTAATGTCGCTGCCCGGGATAGAAGGAATCTTAAACTGCTCCATACTTTTCTTGTACGCTTCAGGGTTAGCGCCGTAATACTGGTTCGATAAAATTCTTAGTTTTTCTATTTCCAGGGCATATAAAGAAGATGAAAGAATCATCATCACAATGGATAAACGCACAAACTTCATCATTGATTCATTCCCACTATTTCATTCGCTTTATTCGTTACATTAACGTTGACAGTTGATAACCGTTGGCACCAATTGACACCAATAACGCGCGATCTGATTAATCAGGATAACAAACACCAATGGCCTTTTTTATGCCATATCACTTTATATTTTCAGTAGGTATAAGCCGTTCAATTAAACCACTTCACCACACAAGGTATATTCATTTGTATTTTTAATGTATACAAAAAATAATAGTCACCAAAGCGTAGTAGTTTATTTTGGATTCACCAGTTGAAACTGAAACATCTTTTGGTTTTATTCGTTACTTAGTGCCCTTTGATTCTAAGAAAATCCATTAAAAACACCGCTAGGAGCCTGTCGGACTTATGCTTTCGAGCATAAAATTCAGTAGGGCGAGTCAGAATTTTCTGATCAATTTGTGTGAATAGTTGACCTATTTAAGCAAATTGATCGGAAATTCTGGCCGCACTTTCTCGCGCTTTCTCGCGCTTTCTGGATTTCAGGCTGAAATTGTCTTAAGTCCGACAGGCTCCTAGTCAGGCAGACAGTGGCTTTTGCGTGTTCAGGGGAAAATGCTGACGCCTGTTATCCAGCACAGTGAGCACCTGTTTTTACTTCCCTTTTTTTACATGCTTATAATGAGGTTTGACCACCATAATGGATGATAACAACAATGAATGTCTGCGATATTGCCACCAAAATCCTCATTGATGATGAAGAGGAGTTTTCGTTTGCGATAAAAGCGCGGGTCGAGAACCCGGAAGACGATGAAGAGGTATGCCTGGCATTACAGGGACTCGATACCGACGGGTTTGAAGTGTATGAGTTGGTGCTTGAGGGGACTGTACCGCCGGGGGAAAGCAAAATTCTCACGACAAAAGAAGAAGATGCTGACCGTACGCTTTATGAGAAAATTGCCAAGTGGCAGGTAAAGTATTAGCCGTTGAAAGCCGTCTTCACCGGCTGCTTCTGACGGATTACGGGGCCAAGGAGCCCGACAGGCTCCGAGGCTCCGTAGTTGATTATTTCTATCCCTTTTTGTGAGTTGTGAGCCTGTTGTGAACGTATCATCTGCCAGTGACTGTGCTGAAAAAGCCCGCTTTATTGTTACGGTTATGTCTCCGAGACTGACCATCGCCCATGAAAAAAGCATATTGTCTGCCATCGCGCAGTGTGATATGCACCACCAGGATCAGCAACGGGTCACCCCCGGCAAGTGTCTGCAATTTGTTATCAGCGGCAATAGTGAACAGGCAGAACAACTGAAACAATCATTGTTTCAGCGCTCGGATGAACGTCAGGTGGATATCGTGCTGCAAACCGAAGCTGACCATCACCACCAGCGGCGTCTGGCCGTGTTTGATATGGACTCTACGTTAATCAAAGCCGAGGTCATTGACTGTTTAGCCGAAGCTGCTGGTGTGGGGGCACAAGTGGCTGCAATCACCGAACGCGCCATGGGCGGTGAGCTGGATTTTAACGAGAGCTTTCGCCATCGCCTGAGTATGTTGCGGGGCTTGCGTGAGTCTGTTCTGCAAACTATGGCCGAACGACTCCCGATGATGGACGGTGCTGAAACACTGGTTTCAGCCCTTCGGACCCACGGTTACAAAACAGCAATTATCTCCGGTGGGTTTACCTGCTTTGCACGGCATGTGCAGCAGAAGCTCGGCATCCATGAGGTCTATGCCAATGAGTTGGCTATCACTGATGGCAAACTAACCGGTGAAGTAAAAGGCCCGATTATCAATGGTCAGGGCAAGGCAGCTATTGTGCAATCCCTGGTTGACAGAGAAAACCTGTCTCTGAACGATGTTATGGCTGTTGGTGATGGCGCTAATGATTTACCCATGCTGAGCAAGGCCGGGTTGGGCATTGCCTTTCGCGCCAAGCCCCTGGTGAGGGAGCAGGCTGACCATGCGGTTTCTGCCATGGGACTTGATGGATTGCTTTATATTTTGGGATTGATATCCTCCCCCGACTAAGAGCCTGTCGGGGGCATCTATCTCTCAGACGACAGGTATCCCAATTACACGCTAGCTGAGCGTCAACGTGCAGTCATGGTAATCCACGTTAGCCGTACAGGGAAAGCCATTGATGATCAGGCAGGCAACATGGGCTGAAAAATACGTATCACCCCTATCGAGCTCAATGCAAGGATTGTTATACTTGCTCAGACGAAAGACATTGTAATTACACGGCAGAAAATCAGGGCTCGCATTATTATCTGAGTCTGTTTCCTGTTCACAGACCAGCGCATACAGCATCTTTTCTTTTGTACCCAGAACCAGGTACTGACAATCCACATATACCTGGCCCTCATCGAAATGCTTATCTTCCTTATCAAATCCAAAACGTCCCAGTCCATGGATATACAATGTTTTATCTTTCATTTCTGAATATGGAAAGGTAATAGGACAACTCTCCTTGAGCATTTCTCTTACCCGATCGGCCATCGCTATATCTGGAACTAAAGCACCATCACGATAATGACCAAAATTGCTTTCTTCCCCCCCAAAAAAAGCAACCATAAGATGTCTCAGGTAGAGCTGCTGAATATCCGAATCTACCAAAAGCTGTTCAAAGGCTTGGTTATTACCACTTTTAACCAGTTGATCCAAACAAAGATTTTTGAGAGTAGGCAATTCATTCATAATAATCCCTTGCGGAGGTAGTGGGGGTAATAAAGATTAGGGACGATTATCTCCTCACAGGGAGCCGGTATTTAAATGCCGCTACGCCCGCTCGAACGAAAAAGCGAGTACATCCTGTATTGTTGCTGTTTGCATCATTAACATTAACAACCTGTCAATGCCCAGGGCGACACCCGCGCAGTCAGGCATCCCGTGTTTGAGGGCAGCCACCAGCCGCTGATCAAAAGGATAAGCAGGAAGCCCTCGGGCTTTCCGCTTCTTTTGTTCTTCCTTAAAACGCTTAAGCTGTTCGTCGCCATCGAGTAACTCGTGGTAGCCATTGGCTAACTCAACACCGTTGACAAACAGCTCAAACCGGGCAGCCACCTGTTGCCCGTTATCATCCTCTCGCAAGCGCGCCAGTGCTGACAGGGTGGCGGGGTAGTCGTAGACGAAGACTCCCTGTAATTCATTGCCCTTTTTTTGTCCCGGCTTTTGACCCAACTGAGGCTCAATACAAGAGGAAAATAACAGATCCAGGCAGTCATTTCGATCAAGCCCGGTTAATCGGTCATTCACCTTTTCTTTGACCAGCGCATCAAGCGCATTGTGTGATGCCGTGTGCGGATTAACCGCCAGATACTGTTCAAACAGCTCACCATAGCTGCTGCGCCGCACCTCCCTGAATGTCGATACACTGCCCAGTACGCTTGCCACATCATCCATCAGCCTTTGTTGATCCATACCTACCCGGTACCACTCTAGCAGAGTAAACTCTGGATTGTGCCGAGTGCCAGCTTCGCCATTTCTGAAAACACGCCCCAGGGAATAGATGTCACCACTGCCGGCAGCTAACAGGCGTTTCATGGGGAACTCTGGAGAGGTGTTTAAATAACACGTTTGCCGGGTATCAGAACCAATGGGAGTAAAGTCAGTATGAAAACTGTCAATATAGACGTCAACTGTAGCACTGGCAGACAGATACGGGGGTTCAACTTCCAGCACCCCTTGTTGGTGAAAATAGCTTCTGATGCCACGCAGTAACCGGGCCCGTTCCCTCAACGCCATCATTGCTGCAGTGGGTTTCCACTGTGGCTCAGACACGAAAAAAAGTCCTGTTAATCATTGTTATTTTCAACCTGGCAAAGAATGGGAAAAAAGAAAAATGGGGCATTGAAAGGCGCAGAGGAAAGCACCTGACCAGGAGCCTGTCGGACTTAAGACAATTGCGGCCTAAAATCCAGAAAACGCGGCCAGAATTTTATGCTCGACAGCATAAGTCCGACAGGCTCCCGGGCAGAACAATAAAATCGATAACCACACTGGCCGGTATTGTACAAAAGGATTACTTCACCCGTCCAACATATTCGCCGGTACGGGTATCAATTTTCAGCACTTCTCCTTCAATCACGCAGTGTGATATGCACCACCAAGACCAAAGTACCTGCAGTTTGTTATGAGCGGCAGTAGTGTGCAGGCAGAACAACTGAAAAAATCATTGTTTCAGCGTTTGGATGAATGCCAGGAGCCTGTCCGAGAATAGCGCCCGTAGCGAGGATGGCAGAAAATTGAGGATAAAAAGTTGGAAATTTTTAGTGAATAGTGGTTCTATTTGCTAAAAATTTCCGACTTTTTAGACCAATTTGCTGCCACCGCAGTAGGGCAGTCTATTCTCGGTCAGGCTCCTAGCTAAGCGTCAACGTGCAGTCATGGTAATCCACTCTAGCGGTACAGGGAAAGCCATTGATCATCAGGCAGGCAAGATGGCCTGGATAATCCGGCTTGATACTATCGAGCTCAACGCAAGGATCGTTATAATCGCTCAGACGAAAGACATTGTAATTACACGGCAGATAATCAGGGGTCGCATTATTCTCTGACTCTAAATCATGATCACAGACCAGCGCATACAGCCTCGTTTCTTTTGTACCCAGAATCAGGTACTGACAATCCGCATATACATGGCCCATATACTCATCTTTCCTATTTATTCCAAAACATCCCAGTCCATGGATATACAATGTTCTATCTTTCATTTCCAGATATGGAAAGGTAATAGGACAATTCTCCTTAAGCATTTCTCTTACCCGATCGGTCATCTCCATATCTGGAATTAAACCACCATCACGCCAATAACCAACAGCACTTTTATTTCCCCCAAAAAAAGCAAACATAATATGTTTCAGATAGAGATGCTGAATATCTGAAGCTGCCGGAAGCTGTTCAAAGGCTCGTTTATTACTACTTTCAACCACTTTATCCAAACAAAGATTTTTGAGAGTAGGCAGTTCATGCATAATAACCTCTTGCGAAGGTAATGGAGGTAATAAAGATTAGGGAGGATCATCTCCTCACAGGGAGCCGGTATTTAAAGGAAAAATGGGGCGTTGAAAGGCGTAGAGGAAGGCATCTGACCAGGAGCCTGTCGGACTTAAGACAATTTCGGCCTAAAATCCAGAAAGCGCGGCCAGGCAGAACAATAAAATCGATAACCACACTGGCCGGTATTGTACAAAAGGATTACTTCACCCGTCCAACATATTCGCCGGTACGGGTATCAATTTTCAGC
>NZ_JAVLSP010000111.1:0-10383 GCF_031528575.1 Candidatus Sororendozoicomonas aggregata | reverse complement strand
TGAGGATAATAGTGGGGCTATTTGACGAAGAAGCAGGAATTTTTAGACCAATTTATCGCAACCGCAGTAGGGCAGTCTATTCTCGGACAGGCTCCTAGTAAGGGTAAAGCTTATGCTTTGAGCATTTCCATAAAAGAGAGTAAATCTTATGGATGCTCGGCAAACACAACTGGCGTTGGGTGGTGTTAACTGCGCCAGTTGCGTTAACAAAATAGAGAAGGCGCTGTTAGCTGTTCCCGGTGTATCAGAAGCCACAGTGAACCTGATGGAAAAAACAGTGACAACCCGTGGCACCGCGACAGAAGAGGTAATGGTTAACGCCATTAAATCGGCTGGCTATCAAGCAATGGTTACCCCCTTTCATGCATACCATCTGACCATTGCCACTATGCGCTGTGCGTCTTGTGTCGGAAAAATTGAAAAGGCACTGTCCCCCCTGCTCAGTCACCATGAATTTTCCCTGAATCTCGCAGACAAAACACTCACGATTAACCGCTCTGTTACCACAGCGGACGTTATGGGTGCTTTGGAAAAGGCCGGCTTTCCAGCAACCCTGATGGATGCTCAAAAGAGCAGCCAGGCAAAACAGGAAAAGAATGACCACAAACGCTTTCGCTATTTACTGAAACACACGGCACTGGCCCTGGGGTTGGGTATTCCCCTGATGGTCTGGGGGCTGGTAACGGGTGAAATGAGTGTGAAAAACTCTGCTCAGCAAACCGGCTGGGGAATCGTAGGACTGTTAACGCTGTTGGTACTGGTCTTTTCTGGCGGGCACTATTTTAAAGGGCTATGGCAGGGTATCAAACACGGTAATGCAACCATGGATACACTGGTTGCCATGGGCACCGGTGCCGCCTGGTGTTACTCCATGATGGTTGTGCTTTTCCCTCAATGGTTACCCATAAATGCCCGCCATGTTTACTTTGAAGCCTCTGCCATGATCGTCGGGCTGATTAACCTTGGGCAGGCACTGGAGTTACGTGCGAAAGGAAAAACCCGTCAGGCCATTAAACGCTTGATGGGGCTACAGCCAAAAACAGCGCGCGTTATTCGAGGGGGGGGTGAAAGGGATATTGCCATTGAGGAGGTTATCCCCGGCGATAATGTCCGTGTTCGCCCCGGTGAAAAAATACCTGTTGATGGTCGTATTATCGACGGTGTCAGCCATGTGGATGAATCAATGCTGACAGGTGAGCCCTTACCTGTGAAAAAGATAGAAAAGGATTATGTCAGCGCCGGTACGGTGAATAAAAACGGCACATTTATTTTTGTTGCTGAGAAAGTGGGCACAGAAACTGCTTTGGCGCATATTATTGCTTTGGTGAGAAAAGCCCAAAGCACTAAAATGCCCATTGCCAGGCTGGCTGATAAAATCTCTGCTGTTTTTGTCCCTTCGGTTATCATTATTGCCATTGTTTCTGCTGTTATCTGGCTGCTGGCAGGGCCATCCCCTGTCCTTCCCCATATGCTGGTTGTGGCGACAACGGTATTAATTATTGCCTGTCCCTGCGCACTGGGTCTGGCAACGCCCATATCGGTGATGGTAGGGGTAGGCAAAGCGGCAGAGTTGGGGATACTGGTGAGTAAAGGCGATGCGCTTCAGTCCGCTAGCACTCTGACAACGGTGGTACTGGATAAAACCGGAACCCTCACAGAGGGAAAACCTTCTGTTACAGCGTTTACGTGTTATGGGGGCTGGACAAAACAGGCATTGCTCCAGGCTGCCGGAAGCCTGGAGGCGGTCTCTGAACACCCCCTGGCTGAAGCAGTTGTTACTTATGTGCGTGATCAGGGCATTGTCTTGCGGGAAGTGAGCGACTTTAAAGCCATCACTGGTCTGGGGGTTCAGGGCACAGTCGAGGGTCAATCTGTTTTGTTAGGCAGTAAAGCCTTCATGGATGCTCGACACATTGTCGTCAGTCCTCTGGAGCAAGAGGCTGAGCACTATGCCGAGCAAGGACAAACACCTGTGTATATTGCTGTCTCTGGTCAGCTTGGCGGAGTCATCAGCGTTTCAGATCCCCTTCGGGCCGACAGCCGCTCAGCTATTAAACGTTTACAGCAGCAGGGTCTTCAAATAGTGATGTTAACCGGTGATAATCCACAAACAGCCAACGCCATTGCCCGCGCCGCAGGCATTGATACCTTTTTTGCACAGGCGCTGCCACAAGAGAAAGCTGAGCATATCCGTCGGCTGCAGGCACAGGGTGAAAAGGTGGGCATGGTCGGTGACGGTATTAATGATGCGCCAGCACTGGCGCAGGCAGATGTAGGCTTTGCCATTGGCTCGGGTACTGATGTGGCCATGGAGGCTGCTGATATCACTTTGATGCGCTCATCCCTGCATACTCTGGCAGATGCCATTGAACTGTCCAAGGCGACACTGCGCAATATCCGGCAAAATCTTTTTGGTGCCTTTCTTTATAATACCCTGGGCATTCCTGTGGCAGCGGGTGTTTTGTACCCCTTTACAGGTGTATTGCTCAGCCCTGTTGTTGCCGGAGCTGCCATGGCTCTGTCGTCTGTTACCGTGGTGTCCAATGCCAGTCGCTTGAAACGTTTTAAGCCCGCCCGGAGAGTGGAGTGTGCAGAATGAATATTTCCAGCGCAGCAGCGCTTACCGGGCTGACAGCAAAAACGATTCGTTATTATGAAAGCATCCAACTGATCACACCGGCACAGCGGCAGGACAATGGTTACCGGGATTATCTGCCGTCTCACATTGAGGAACTCAACTTTATCAGTCATGCAAGGGGACTGGGCTTTACCTTAAAAGAATGTGCGGAATTATTGAGTTTATACCGGAACCGGCGACGGAAAAGCCATACGGTAAAAAAACTGACTATCAATAAAATTGCTCATATTGACAATAAAATTGCTCAGCTGACAACCATCAGGGACAGCCTGAAACAGTTAGCCCAGTGTTGTCATGGTGATGAAATGCCAGTGTGTCCTATTCTTGATCACTTGTCGTCCACTGATACATAGCTGCTTTAGAAGTAATCTTTTGCTACTAAGGTCGCCGATAAACGCGTCTAAAAAGTAGACTTTGTCAGATAGCAAGCTATTCGCCTCTGGTTATCAACTTTTTATTTTCCACTTATATTCCATAATAGTTCTGAACATATAAAAACTTTACACTTGTTTTCTGTTAAGCAACAAAGTGATAATTTTTATTAAGGTATAATTAATTTCCCATAGATGTATTAAAGGGTTTCTGTCATGAAAGACAAGATACATTTATTACTGGCGGCTCTAGTGGTTTCCACCTCCGCTTCGGCAGCCACCATCAGTTTTACTCAGTCTTCCCCCCCGATAGAAATAAAAACGCCAATAAAAGTGATAGCACAGGGCATTAAAGGATTGGAGAAATCTGTAAAAGCTGAGGGGACGTACACAATAGAAAATGATGATTTAAATAGACCAGTTGGTATAAAAGTACTTGTTCTTAATATGAAAGGTGACACCCAGCAAATAGCAATCGGTTCAATTCGCTGGTCTCCAGAATCTAATCTAGACCCATCAAGTTCATACACGTTTCTGCTGTCAGCCGGAGGGCAGACCAAATCAGTAAAACCGAAAAAAGATTATTGTATGACTGTATCGTTGGATGGTCACGCGCTGGGCAAGAGTTGTTCCAGCCACAGGCACTTCTGGGACCCTACCACGGTAAAAAATGTTAAATTCACTAAAGACTCAACTATTGCTGTTAAATTATTTTATCCAGTGAATCAGCCATCGTGAACCTCAAGCTTGCAATAATTCCGCAGCGGACTAAAACGGTGACTCATACCCCTACAGTCATTGCTCGCCAATGGTGTTTAGAAGCCAAAGTTTAGCCCTTGCCATTGACGAGCTTTTCTGCGTTGCCAATGATTGCCGCCGTGTAGCTAAATGTCTTGCTGCCACTGCGGCCTCCGATAAACGGATCTAAAAAGCCGCTCATTAAACAGCAGGCTATTCGTCTTTCAATATCGACTTTTTATTCTCCGTTTATATTGAATAATGGTTCTGGGCAGATAATTTACACTTTTTTTCTGTTAGACGACAAAATAAAAATTTTTTTCAGGGTATAATGGATATCCCATAGATGTATTAAAGGGTTTCTATTCATGAAAGACACGATACATTTATTACTGGCGGCTATGGCGATTTCTACCTCTGCTTCGGCGGCCACCATCAGTTTTACCCAGACGCCTCCCCCGCCAAAAATAACAACGCCAGTAAAAGTAATGGCACCGGGTATTAAAGGATTAGAGAAATTTGTAAAAGCTCAAGGTAAATTTACAATAGAAAATGAGGAATATTTAAAAAGACCAGTGGGTACAGAAATAGTTGTCACTAATATGAAAGGTAAAACCCAGCAGATCGAAGTCGGTACAATTCACTGGGCTCCAGAAACCAGTCCGGGCGGGAGTGCGGCTGAACCCTATCTATACACGTTTATACTGTCCGCTGGAGGGTATACTAAACAGGCAAAACCAAAACAGGATTATTGTTTGACTGTATCAGTGGATGGTCACTTGATAGGTACGAACGCTACCAGCCATAAGGCGTTTTGGAGTCCTACCGTATTAAAAAATGTTCCATTCACTAAAGATTCAAATATTGATGTCAATATATCTTATCCGGTGCGTCAGCCCTCGTAAACTTCACTAGCTTACAATAAGCCGGTAATGGGCTAGGAGCCTGTCGGACTTAAGACAATTTTGACCTAAAATCCAGAAAGTGCGACAGGCTCCTAGAATTGTGACCATACCCATAGAGGTAGAGGAAGAAACACTCACTGACGTGTAAGCGCCCTTTCTCCCTGAGCAGAGCGAGGGCTGTGTAGGGTGAGAAAAAGAAATCGAAATAGGTTAAGAGCTGCTGCTAAATTTAAGCATTGCTTTTTTATACTTTTTATCCTTAGAGTACCATATATAAAAAATGTGATTAACTAAAAATGGAATGAAATAACCAATAATAAATATTGCAATAAAGTTTTCGTTGTTAGAAAAAAAATATATTATAGGCATGCCTATAATATATGTTGCAACCAACTCTGAAAATGCCATAGTAAGATTATTTTCAGAAATTCTTATTATGCAAACAGATGAAACTGATAATGACAAAGGGAAAATTAGACCAATGACTATTAGGGTTACCCAGAAATATTCTTTCACATTAAACATCTCAACTATTACATAGTATCCAAATATAACCATCAAAAATAAAACAACACCTAATAGAAAAAAAGAAAGTTTATTTATAACTTTCAATTTATCATCAATGCTAATTTCTTTATTTGATGATATAAATGATACGCCTGATAATAGTATTGATATAAAAGGTCTAGAGAAAAAAGTATATATTGTTACCCCGGTATTAAATGCTATGACAATACTAGATGTTGTCTTTTCTTGTATTATTAAGGCAAAAAATAATGGAGAAAGGGTAACCAAAAGCATATAAATACTATCCCCTGTAACTATCTTTTTTGATCTACGCAAAAAACTTTTTGCCTTTTTAAATAAAAATTTATTCAGTATGGAGACTCCCAGCTTTCTTTTATATATTAGAAATGTAGATGTTTGTACTATTAGTGTTGTTATTGCAAAACCTATAAATGCATGGGCTTCATTATCCAATAAATAAAGGAATAAAAAATTACCTAAAAAATTAAATGAGTTTCCTAAAATTTCGACTTTTAATATATATGGCATCTTTTCTTTGGCGATCAGCATGTATCGCATAACATGAGAAGAGCAAAAAAACACCCCAGCAATACCTTGAATTAAAAAAAATTCTGATACACCAAGTATGTGGCTTATACTCGATATATGAAAAAAATATGATGATGTTGAAGCGATAAGCAGTAAAAACAAAGAAGAAGATATAATTGATAAAGACAGCCCTCCTACCATATATGGCAAGCTACTACCAGGTTCTTTTCTTATTAAGATCACAGAAGAATGCCCTATAACTTTAGCAATAAAAGCAAACACCATTGGATAATAAGCGATAAAAGAATCTGCTCTAAAATAATCTGATGATATCTTTGATGAAAAAGCTTGATCTACGACAATATAAAGAGTTCCGAGTATACCAGCAAAAAGTATTTGAGAGGTGTCTTTAAGAAGTTTTACTGTCTGATTATTGTGATTACCATTAATCAACATTATTTCCTTGTTAACCAAAATCTTTTTAAATGCCTAGATGTTGCTTTTGATAAGGCGTCTCTACCATGTAACATTCTTTGATTGTCAATAATCAACATTTGGTTTGGCTTCAACATTATTCTTCTTGATAAAGAAGAATGTTGTCTTATTAGCTTTTTTAATGTATTTAACTCCTTTGTTTTTTTATCACCATCAATATACCACGGTGTGTAATATAGCTTATATTGATTTTCGTCCTTCGTTATAACAGGGTGATACTTTTCTCCACCACCATTAATAGATGGGTATGGTAGAAAAGTACTGCTCAAATTCTGTATTTCTCTTTTATTTAACTGATTAATAATCTTTCTCGAATCAAAAATAATAGAACCCCCTGACATTTTATCTTGTGATATGCACTGCCATGCAATAATGTTTGCTTCTGGACTATCCGTATGCAGTGGCAGCTTATTTATTCCGTGAATATATCTTTTACTTTCAGGGTTAAATTTTATATCTGATACTAATATTATCTCTCCCATAAGATTTAAAATATCATTATATTTAAAATTCTTTCCATAATTGCACATAAAATACCCGTCATTTACTAGGGATTTTTTGATATTTTGTACTTTGCACATAGTTAGCCAATCAACTCTGGAAAATCTTTTTTTACTAAAAATAGTGTTCTCTTAAAGCATCTTTCTAGATTTTTTTTATCTTCCTCTCCTCTCTTACCAAAATAAGGGAAATGGTGAAGATAACATCCGAATATATTGTTGCAATCATCCATATATTTCCTTGTATCTAGGATGTGATAGTGCCAAAAGCAATCGATATCTTTTGTTGGTATTATTTTTTCATTAGGATACTTAAACTTAATAAAAAGGAATGACTTATATAATATCTCAATATGATTAGCCTTTTCTAAGTCCCAGTTTAGCCCACTCTCTTTATCACAAAGATTCCCTTTAATACATTCTAAATCAAGATTTTCTATTTCTTTTTTCATATCTTTATTTTTTTTAACGTTGCAACCAAAAATACTTCAATAAAAAGCATTCTGGTTGCGTTATCTATATTAGTAACAACAGGCTTTTTCGTCGGAAGTCCAAGATGGCTTGCTTTCAGTTTCTGTTTTATTATCCATTTTTATACCTATTTACTTTGTATTAGTGAATTTTAATTATGGGGGGAAAGAAGATAATCTAATATAAGATATTATACTTACTACAATAAGAATTTACCCTTATATCATGGTGTTGTTCATTCCCTCACTAGAAGTACGGTGCTTTCCGTACTGTTGGTATCCCTATCCTTGCATAACCATTCAGTGTTGCTCGTGGAGGGGAGAGGTTCGCTGACGATAAGGAAGATTACCGGATGTAGCCGGAATGGCTGAATATGCGGCCTTGCTCGGGTTTTTATGCAGAGGGTCGGTGGTGAAGAGCGCTTAACAGATACCCTGTTACGCCGTAACAAAACGAGCCGAATCAAGTGATTATTCGGCTCAATAAGTGTCGAATTGTGAGCCGAATAACTAAAAGTTACGCCGTAACTTTCTAGTTTGGATTGACGTAATCGTTTACCTCAGCATCGCTCATACCTTCCATTAACGCTTTCTCGGTCATCTCCAGCAGATCCTCAAGGCATTGGCGTTTCGTTACGACGTAACGTTCAAGCGTTGGGGGAGCCTTGTCGACTTTGCCATAGTGAGTACTGGCGACAATGGCAAAATTCAGGATTAAGTGAAGCAGCAAGACTGACCAGAGTTGATAGAAAGACCATCTATAAACACATCAAAAAAGGCATGGTATCGGCCACGTTAGACGAGCATGGAAGCAAGTGTATTGATGCTGCCGAGCTACATAGGGCTTATGGTAGCTTTGAAGCACCGGCGACAAGTGGCGACAATATTGGCGACACGGAAACGGCTAGTGTTGTCGCCGAGCTGCGACAGATCAGGGAGGCTGTAAAGCTACTGACTGAAGAGAACCGGAAGCAGTCGGCAGAGCTTGCAGCCATCAAGCAGGAATTACGTGAAAGGCCAAGACTCACACACAATCCAGTGAAGACCATTGCTGCATCTCACCCCTTCACTCACTATCCCCAAGGGGGTGTAAAATCACACGTTTAGCCCTTGCCATCAACGGGTTTTTCTGCTTTGAGTGGCTATACCACCAAGCTGTTCATAGCAAACAGCCCACAGAGGGCTGTCATTACTCCGGCTCTCTTGTTTTTGTATGTATTGTGCCAATACTGACAATGGCGCGTCTTTTGCCGTTATAAGGCAGTAGGCTCTTATCCAGAGTACAGGCTTCCAATAGTTAGTAGCCTTTGAGATGTGCTGAAAACTTTTTATTCTCTGTTTATGTTGCACAATAGTTTCAAATAAAAGCTTTACACTTGTTTTCTCTTAACCAACAAAGCGAAGGTGTTTTTATGGTATAATAAGGTACCCTTACTTCATTAAAAGGGTTGGCATTCATGAACAATAAAATACATTTATTACTCATGGCTATGGCGGTTTCCACCTCTGCTTCGGCAGCCAGTATTAGCTTCACCCAGCCTGCTCCCCCAGCAAAAATAAAAACGCCAATTACCGTAACGGCAAGGGGTATTACCGGATTGGAGCGGCCTGTGAAAGCTGCTGGTAAATTTCAAATACAAAATGATGGTCAAAAAAAAGTAATTGGTACAAAAGTAGTTATCAATAATATGAAAGGTGGCTACCCTCAGATAGAAACCGGCTCAATTGATTGGAGTCAGGAAGGCGTGGGCGCATCAAATAAATACACGTTTATACTGTCGGCTGGAGGGTATCCCAAGTCCGCGGATAAAAAACAAGATTATTGTGTGACCGTAACAGTGGATGGCAAAAAGGTAGGCAAGAAATGCACAAGCCATAAGGCATTCTGGGACCCTACCACAGTGAAACATATTCCAATAACCAGCACATCAAATATTGCTGTCAGTTTCTCTTATCCATCGTGAGCCTCACCAGCTTAAGAAGCAGTCTTAAAAGTCTGCCCGTAGCGAGGACTGCGAGAAATGGAGGATAAAAAGTCGGTTTTGTGAGGAGATAGCGGGACTATTTGACGAGCAAAAGCGACTTTTTAGACCCATTTATCTTAGCCGCAGTAGGAACATGACTTATAAGACTGCTTCTAAAATAATACGGTAGTAGACTAAAATTGTGACGCGAACTCCTACAGCCATTACACTAACCCGGATATTTCATAAACATGCTCCTGGCCTTGCGGCTCTAAAGGAGTTTATGAAATATCCGGGCTAACGCTGTATAAGGTTAAAAATCACAAGTTTAGCCGACCACCTTCACTTTCACTGTGCCAGAAAATATAAATGCTTTTATACGCTTTTATATCAACCGGACAGCCAGTGAAAAAGCAATGCTCCACATGAGAACCGCAACAAAACCATCAATGCTCCGCTGAACGTTCGGTTTTGACAACCAGGGAGAAAATTTAGCGGCTGCTGTCGTTAAGCTAAAAAACCAAATAGCAGAAGCGGTAAATGTTCCCAGCGCAAAAGCGATGCGCAACTCTGCTTCCATCTGATTACCAATGCTGCCGAGGATAACCATCGCATCAAGATAAGCATGGGGGTTTAACAACGTAACAGCCAGTGCACCAAGTAAGACACCGCGTTTGCCTCGCGTCAGCGCATTGCCTTTATCAGACGCCAGCACTGAAGCAGACCCTTTGACAGCTCGTTTAAAAGACAGTAGCCCGTACCATGTCAGAAACACTACGCCTGCCAGGGTGATGAAAAAAAGTACCTGCTCATTTTGTGAAATAAGTGCACCGGCCCCAAATATACCCAAACTAATCAGCAGCACATCACAGACAATACAAATGACAGCCGCCAGTAAATGAAAGTTACGGCGAATGCCCATATTAATCAGATAAGCATTTTGCGCGCCAATGGGCACAATCATACCCAGGCCAATGCCCAGGCCCTGTAAAAATGGAAACAGATACATGGTTATTCCTAAAACCAGCAACAAAAGTTTATTCAATAAAAAAATAGCGGTTTATACTTACCAGGCATTTTGATAGCCAGACATTTTGATAAAAGTTGCCAAGGAGCCTGTCGGACTTATGCTTTCGAGCATAAAATCCAGTAGGGCGAGTCAGAATTTTCGATCAATTTGTGCGAATAGTTGACCTATTTAAGCAAATTGATCGGAAATTCTGGCCGCACTTTCTCGCACTTTCTC
>NZ_JAVLSP010000110.1:0-10773 GCF_031528575.1 Candidatus Sororendozoicomonas aggregata | reverse complement strand
CTGTGTGCGTAGCTGGGAGTGTCCTGAATGTGATACTAAGCATGATCGTGATACCAATGCTGCGTTAAATATTAAAGCTGCTGGGCAAGCAGTCTTAGCCTGCGGAGCTTGAGTAAGGCCAACGGAGCCAGTCTCTTTAGGCGTCGAGCTATGAAACAGGAAGCCTGTTAGGTGACTAATAGGAATCCCCGTCGTTTACGGCGGGGAGGATGTCAACATGAGTCCCTGTATTACAACTGTGTTACAGAGCAGCCGGGAAAGTTTCTATATTAGCGACTTTATTCTCATTACCTGGTTGAGAAGATACAGTAAGATCCCGGTATACAACATTACGCTTTTTCAGCTCAAAGTACTCGCCATGCCCCTGGTAAGATGGCTGGCTGGCACAGCCAGCTAGCAATGAAAGAGATATGGCAACCAATAGGATTTTCATTATTTTGTACCTTTCTCAAAAGAAACCAAGTGGTTACGACGATCAACCACAACCGTGTTTTCAATACCCACAAGCAACTGAAGGACATCGACAATAGGCATTGTCCTGTGCATTTTTAACTCTGGAGGGATAGGGCGGACAGCAAACCGGGCAGACTCTACAGGTGCCGGATATGTCGTTACCAGGCGATAACCGATAGGCTCCAGTATCCATTTTGCCGCCTGCTCCACAGTAGTGACTTCCTTACCCCAAACAGTCCTCACCGATACTGATAATGGGTCTATTTCAACCGTTTTGGCCTGTAATGACAGTGATAGAAAACAAAGCAGCGCAATTAGATATTTCATGACTGGTAATCCTCAAAAATGTTTTTCCAAGGCTCCAGGAAGATTTCTTCTTCCAGGATGATATTGAGGCTCTGCCCTGCCTTAATAGTGATCGTGGGAACCAATGACAGATACTTTTGAGCAATAGGGGATACCTGACTTCTAATGCCTCTCCCAACATCACCACTATAAGTCGCCTCACTTTCAGTCCCAGTACCGACATAGCTGGTTTCACTGGCAACCAATGCATAAGCCGCAACGCCTAAGAACTGGGCCATAAAGTGATAATTCACCTGATCTTTCATAGCAGCTACACCTTCCCGGTCTAACCCACTGGATTTAGACATGTCGATCTTGTTGCCATTGGGTAAAACAATCCAAGGTACTGTGTAGCCCATTCGGGCCTGTATTGGCTCATTCACATTGGAAACCCGTATAGACTTAATAATAATTTCAGACCCTTTGGGTATCAGTACACTCTGATAGTCAATGTCATAAATATCCTGAGTCACAATCCCTTTAATGGTTCCTGGATAATCACTAATGGTTTTCATGGCTGTAATACCGGGAATAACTGTACCCACTGGCAGCTTGTATTTGCCTTCCGTTGAGGCTTGGTACTGATTTTCCTTGGTATACCCCACAATATTTGAGGGAGGGTTCTGAAACTCTTTTTCCAGGCTGGCTAACTGATTTTGAGCGAGTTCCTGCTCAATGCCTGCATTATAACCCTCGGTCATTATCTGCTGACGCAATAGACGGGTTTTCTCAATTTTGGCGGCAATGGCCTGCCTTTTTTCATCACTAGATAGAACCTTACGAGTAATAACAGGCTCTGGCTTTTTCTGTGGCTGAGAGTTTGCTACTTTCTGATTAGTTCCCCAGTTGCTCTGTGCTGCCATTAGTGCGCGCTGTGCTTCCCTGATGCGCCACTTCTCCATAGCTTCCTGATACGGGTCTTTCTCTTCAGGTAAAAAAGCACTCCGGCTACGATTGCCGGTATATCCCCGGCGCTCTCTTTCTGCCCGTACTTTTTCTTCATACGGGTTGTCCTTAGCATGAGTAACAGCTTGCTCCTGCTTCTTTTCTTCCTGCGCCCTGGTATTATCAACCAGGCTTGCAAAGTCATTGACTTCTCTGTTACTCGACTCTTCAGTAGATAGGGTCGGGCCTGATACCTCTTGTTGTTGCCGTTCCTTTTCTTCCTTTGAGGGCCGAGAAGCAATGTCCACAACCGTCATAATAAATAGCACTAAACCGATGAATCCTACTGAAATAGCCAGATAGAATTTCATTTTCTTTTTATCGAAAGGCTCTGTTTCTTCCGGCAGCTCCACATTTTCATTGTTATCCGTCATATCAAGAAGCTCCGTGACTGGCATTATCAGTTCTGGTTACATCAATTCGCACATCATCAATACGCATGGTGAAGCTGGGATAAATACCAACAACCCGGTACATACTGTAGGCATCTTCATATTTCACCGGGGCAATTGCGGTTTTACCGCCTATTTCTGTTTCAACACTGAGAACCCCCCTGTTGGGGTTGGCCAGCCTGATATAAGTGAAACGTCCGTCATCATACACATCTGCTACTGTGTTTTTTCCAACAAACTCCGAGCCTTCATCCCACTGGTAACGGGTGTAAATGTGATAGCGGTATTTCTTCAAAGCCGATACAACAGCTTCTTTCTTCTCTTTCTCACTGTTTTCCCTTATGGCTGCAAGCTGGCGCTGGTAACGAGCTACATCCTCTGTAAAGCTTTTAGATTCCGTTTGATGCTTAGCAACAAAACCATATAACTTACGGCTTGTATCAGGGTCAAAATGCTTATTATCTGGGTTTATTGCAACACAGGAGTGACTTGAGTTTGAGTTAGCTCGAACAGCCTTAATGGTGTAAACCAAACCATCATCACCATAGGCAAAAATCATGGTTTGCTTACCCTGAGCAGTCTGTGAGTTAGGCTTGATATAAAGCTGATTCAGACCATTAACGTGCTCCACATCCCATAGCTCTTTATTTGATACAATGGGGTTTGAAACCAGGTTAGCTGGCAACCGAACCAAAGTCCCCATGTACATAGCAGAACGAACATCAATGATATGGTTGTCCTTGTACTGTATAGAAGTACATTTGTCGGCTTGAACTGAAGAGCCAAGCACTAAGGCAGTAATGAGAGTAAAGGTCCTTTTCATTATTTTTTCTCCAGATCGGGTTCTTTGCGTAGCTTTTCATCAATGATCTTTAGGCCAATGGGATTAACATTGATCCACGATTTATCTTTTTTCTCAATATCTGATTTATCCATCAAGTACCACTGAATCATCAGCATCATCTTTTCTGGCTTTCCTATCTCAAGCCCTTTATTTCTTTGTCTTAAAAAATAGACAGTGGTTCTTACAATATCTTTTCTCTTACCTTTCACTTCTCCGTTAATTGTTTGTGTATGGAGATTAAACCGCCATGTTATTTTTGTTATGTCATTCATCTTTGACTGTGCATTAGCTGCTTTTTGAACAGCATCAAAGCCTTGAGGTGACATAAATTCATTTTTCAGAGCATCATCCATAAGATAGCTTGCAGCGCCATAGTCTCTTGAAATGGTTGCAGGTTGAACACCAAAACGATTTTCAACATATTCCTTAAGAATTTTATCTATCATATTTTTTTGATAGAACTGCTTATCTTGAGGTTTAAACTCATCTACTTCCCATTTGCCGTCTGAGTACAGTTTCACATAAATCAATTCTTTACTACTCATTGAATCATTATGTGCAGACCAAGCAAAAGAAATAGCAATACCTAGAAGGGTAATAAGAAAAAAGCAAATAATATACATCACATTTCTTTGTGCTTTAATAATACCTAGAATAGTTTTCTCAGGTGTTATTTCCATTTCCTTTGAATCAGAAGATACCATAGGATCAATCATACCCCCCCCTTAATCATTGTTGCCATTTTTGTTGCTATAGATTTAGCTCCCCTTCCAACACTATTACTTGGCTGAGCAATTCCAGAGGCTAGAACTTGAGCAAATTTGAAACTCGATATAACCACTAAGATGCTAATTATCATTGTAAATGTCATTTCAGAAGCTGAATACCCTCCGGCAAACTGATAGTCAATCAAATCTATTTTTACAGACCAGTTTGCCACTGGCAGACAGACTAAACCTTCTGAACAGTTAAGTCCTATTGTTTCAAGCTGAGACTGTATTGTTATAGCTGTTATTACTGCTGTTATTCTTAAAATAATTAAAAGAATAAAAAATCCAATCAGGAATTTAAACCAACCATCGAATAAGGGTCTTGTGTTTTCAAGCGCCAGAAATGGTATAAAAATAACACCTATAATTTTCGCTACAGTTATCCCCCAAGCTGCCCATAGTCCAACTAAATACATAAAAAACTGTAACAACCCCACTAGAATATGCCAGAAAATAGTTTTCATAGCACTATGGACTGTACCTAAAAAACCCACTTCTGATTCAACTACAATCCTAGAAAATATGGTATTAACCCACTTAGAAAGAAACATGGGGTCAGTATTATCAACTGCTGCAAACTGGAACGCTGCTGTTAATCCATTTGCTGCCTCCCAAATAACATCTATGAAAGTGTTATACCCTGTCCAAAGTCCTAAAGTAATAAATATCATCACTGTAGTGGTCAAATGGCTTTCAGGATCAAGCCCCTTTGTCATAAAAACCACTACTTCTTTAAGGAAAGCAATAACTATTGTCATGATTAGCATCATCTTACAGTAGCTATAAACGTCATTGCCTGGTGACAAAAGGTCATCAACATATTCAGAGATGTTGTTATTGAATACTTCAACAACATCTGCTGAAAATGCTGATAGGCTAACCATTGACAATATAAAGAATATAAATGTTCTCATTATTATGGTCCACTATATTTTGGATAAAGGCGCTCACCTGTAGACAGCGTAAATGACCAGCCAACATAACGTCTTTTATAAATATTCTTTTGTATCCAAATGGCCTCATATTCAAGTTGTCGGTAATACATCTCACCAGGCTTATCAACACCCGGCCTAGGATCTACCTTCTCAGAAATAGCAAAAAGCTCGCGTATTTTTTCATCAGCACTTGAAGGGCTTAGCGTTTTATAGCTTTTTTCAGCGTACTCTTTAGTACCTCGCCTTGGTTTATTCTTGTAAACCTCTTTCATGACTTTTGAAGCACAACGATAGCCTTTACCACCCTCACAGTTTGACGCTACTTCCTTTTCAATGAGGTCATGAAGATTTTTAGAATAATCATCAATGTATTCAGAATAAGTAAACCCCGACACCAAAAAAAGGGTAAAAAAAGTTAAAATTCCTTTCATATTATTTCCTTCCTCAAGGCCCAACCTGAGTTTCATCAATGACAACAGGGTTATCCTGATGCCATTTAGCTTTTTTTAACTTATTTTGAGACTCTTGTAAGGCATTATTGAAATATTTGTTTTCAAACTGGTTTGAAAGTTCAAATTGCTTTTGTAAAATGGATAGAACTTGCCTATTTTGTTCAAGCATAACTTGATTTTGTTCAACCATAAACTGCAACGTCTCTAACTGGGACTCATCGCCAAGCTTTAGTCTTTTGCTATCCAAATCATATATATCATCCTCTGCTTCTATCATGTTTGATTTAAAGTATTCATTAGCCCTGAGTTGATCCAGAGCAACACTGGCATCATTATAAGAACGCTCAAATGCTACAGTCTCACCTCCCAATACTTCCGTGGACAGAGAAAGCATCGTCTCCTTATCATCAACCTCACCGTAACGGGCATCAGCCATATCCCGGCTTTTCTGGAAGACATCACCTTCGGCAGTGCGTATATCCATTCCACCATAAGGGCTGTACTTATATGCTTCATTGGCCTGCTCCCAAAGCCCCAACCAGTCTTTTTTATCCATTTTTTCTTGCAAGGCCGTTGCCTGCCTGATCAGATGCTTATATTCAAGTAGCGCCTGCTCATACTGATCAAGAATGGTGAGAAGCTGGTCTGAGTCAATGCCAACCTGCTGCAACAGAGTATCGTATTCAGTCAATAGCTGCTGATACTGGACTAACTGTTGGGCAAGGTTAGCAACATCCACCGTCGGTATACCGTTTCCTTTTGATGAAGGCGCTGAACTTATGAATATTGCGCTCAAAGCAACAATAAATAGCTGTTTCAGCATTGGGTTTCCTCCATCCCTAACGCTTGAATTATCTTTGAAACCGCCTTATCAATATTTTTTTCCTCCTTCAGCACTCTTTCGGCTAGAGCTGCCTCATGAGGCCGGGAAGTAGTGACTACATACTGCTCTGCCTCCACATGAAGGTTGATGATCTTAGCAACGCCAATATCTGGCTGTTTTATAAAGCACTGCTTCTTAGCTTGCATGTTGGCTATGATGCTGCACTCTTCTTCTGTTAAGAAGGGAAAAGCCTCTAGGTACTCTGCTTTATCCATTTCTGGATCAGGCATAAACATGAAACTCGTCGCGGCACTTCTCAAGGTTCCCCACTCTGGAATGCTGCTGTAATGCTTGGGTGATTGTGTCCAGAAACCCATTCCCCCACCATGCTTAAACCAAGTCCTGGCTTTTGCTACCAGGAACTCAGCCGCACCAGGCTTGGATAGAACATACTGGCATTCATCGACATCTAAAAACTTGAGCTTTTCTCTGTACTTTGGGTCTTCAAAAAGGCTGACGGCCCGATAAAAAATCTCTGTATTCACCAGTTGCGCTAACTTGGGGCTATCCTTCACACCCTGCGTGTTATAGACACTGAATGGCCGATCCAGAACACCTACCGCATCTTCTTCATTATCAAAAAGATTCCCGTAAACTCCACCTTTCTTGAACCTGGCCAGCTTTTTAATAATGTTGCTGGTCTTATTGCAGTGGCTAAGCATTCCTGAGAAATTCTTCAGCTCTTTTTGTTCCAGGGCGATTACTTTCTTGATTGCGTCATCTAACTCAAGCTGCTCTTTTGCATTCAAGCTCTGCATTTCTTGAGAGTCATTGGTAGCCAGCATCAGGCGGATAAGCTCATTCATATGACTGATAAAACGCTCATCATCAGCCCCTTTAGCCATAGCAAAGGGGTTAAACCCCTTGGTAGTACTGGCATCTTCAAGCCTGAAAATAGCGCCGTCATCCTGAAAAAACCGGGCTATAGGCTCTGTCCCTTTGTCGATATCCATTGCACAGTACATTCCTCCCAATTTGGAAAAATGAGAAGCGACACAGTTTTTCAGAAAGCTTTTTCCGCTCCGAGTCGGCCCAACACCGATAATCAAGCATTTATCACCAACCATCATTGAGAAATGAAAAGGTGTACCATCCTCGCTTTCAAAGACGTAAACCGCTTCTTCTTTTTTACCGGCCAGTTCCCACTCTGGAAGCCCTTCATGAGCCTTAAATATCAGGCTAAGCGCTGCTGCCTGACTTGTAGAGACTTCAGCATCCCGCAGAGTTTTGTTAGGGTTTGCCAGTAGTAAATTCTTATAAGCTTCTTGAAGACCAACACTCTCCCAGATCATTGAAAACTGCGCATTCTCAAGCGAGTTTTTCAACGTTTTGATTTGCTGTTTCAGCTTGGTAAGGTCGGTATCGAATACAACAGCCATTGCTGTTGAAATACCAAACCTGTCGTCACTGTTTTTTACATCCTCAAGCTCTTCCAATAGCCCTTTGAGCCGTGGGTTTTTCTCTATCCTATTCTCAATCTCAAGAATGGACGCCTCCCCTTTAACCAGATCCATGACTCGCATTTCTTGACGGTGAATGTCACTACTTTTATCTCTGGCCAGCTTATTCTTTTTGAACGTGCTAAGCGGTCTGAACCGGGTAAAGAACAGATAATTCCCTTTCTTCATCACAGGGCTGTCACCATCAGAACACCAAGCAGCTTCAGGCATATACTCTGACCCGCACCCGGTAATGCTGGCAATTTTGGCGTAAACAGCTTGGGAGCCTTCAATTTTCAGGTAATGCTCACCATCAATAATTACAGGCTTTACCTGACCATTGGCCACTAATGCATCCCAGCGGTCTGAAGGTGCTGTTTTTGGAGGATCTACCAGATAGCTGGCATCGAGGTTTACCAGTGCTTTTTGTAAGCCCCATAACTTCAGCTTATTAAGCTTCTTATTGCTCAGTGATACAAAACTTAGCCTGGTGTCGATATCTTGAATAGTTGTTCTTAAAACATCTATTTGACGTTTAAGCTCGCGATATTCGACCAAAACCGCATTATGCATGGATAGTGCACTTTTCAGTTTATCCCTTGCTGATGGGTCAAAGAGTGAAGAAAAAAGTAACTGTAGTGTGTCAAAGGAAAGCAGCTTATTCAGGTTTTCTTCTGGTGGAACCTCTAACACCCAATAAAGCCTTGAAGCATTCAAATTCCTTTTGTTATTCAAGAATGCCTCTCTCCGGCGAGACACTAATTGCGAACGCTTATTGTCTCTCTCACGTAAGCGTATTTTTACATCGTCCTGGTGAAAGTAATATTGGGACATCACTACATCAACAGGCAAACGCTGAATGAGGTTTCTCAACATAAAAGTGATTTTTTTGCGGTCAATACCAGTGACAGACGACGGCTCAATACCTGACAGCTCAATTGCGCCAAGTACTGTCCCAGATGTATTGAGTACGGCATCTTCAGCAATTACACCAGCGGTATGAATAGACTCATTCAGCGTGTCATCAAACATATCTAAATCCTTTAGAATGTTTTAAGCCAGGTAATTAATGTTCCCATTCCAAAAAGTACGAGCGCACCAATACAAACACGAACAATCCAGGCTATTGCCTGCCCTGCTTGCTTCGGTACTAGTACCCATAGGCCAACCGCAGCAGCGGCAGACATAAAGACGACAAACATAACGCCTGCGCCGCCTAGAAAATCAACCAACTCCTGAAAGAACGCCCCGACTTTGGCCAATGGGCCGTCTGTCGGCGCACCAATATCAACAGCTTCATCAGCCCCATAAACGGTGTTAGAAAACCACAATAAAAACAGGGCGTAGAATTGGGTAAGTTTACCTATCATTTTTTATAATCCCTTAAACTCACGCATGGTTATTATTTTGCCGTTCTTTAACACCTTGACGACTTTATTCGTATTTCTGGTAAATCGTGCTGTCAGAAAAGCTGGTGAAGCAAAATTCTTTATCCAAACTCGCCATGCTTCAGGGTCATCCCTATGAATCCGAGCAATAGGCAGCAGTAGCAATGCTGCATAGCAAAGAACAAAGAATGTACCTACATAAAACCCTAACAGTTTCCAGATAACTCCTGCTCCAAATACACCAAAAAAAACAACTATAACAAAGGGCTTATCTGGCATACCCAGATACATTTTTTGGCTTTTGAAAACAATTTTATTCTTAAGGCCAGGGTTTTTCGCATCCTCCTTTTTCTCCATCATTTCAGCCTTTATTATTTATGTATTTATTCTGTATGCTTAATGAATATAATAAATATTATCACTCATATCAGCAACATAAAAATACAAAAATTTTGTATTTTTTTTGCTAAAGAGAAAGAGGACAAAAGGATGTTTATATGTCTGTAGGGAAGAGGCTGTTACAGGTGATTTCAAAGCGAAAAGTCACCAATAAGTGGGTTGCCGATCAGGTGGGTTGCTCCGCTAGCTATATCACAGAAATAACCAAAGACCGTGTAAAAAACCCAAGTAAACACAGGAAGGCTATATGCAAAGCCTTGGGCATTAATGAATACTGGATGCTAACCGGAGAAGGTTCTCCTACACCCATTGAGTACTTTGAACTAGGATCGGATAAACTGATTTCCAGCAAAATCACTGCCATAAAATTTGATTGCTTGGAAGCTTTAAAAACACAAGATATTCAAATACCTATTAAAGTCGATGACAGTTTATCCGCTTATTACTATGATAAAGCCAACCCGCTCTTCAGAAAGGGTGCTGTGATTATCACTCACAACACAATACCTGGTGGCAATGGCTATTATTTATTTAACGTCAATGGTATAGCAACACCTGCGGTGATGGCGCAGAATGAGTGGATTTGGTTCGATCATAATAAATCCGATGACATGCTAGGAAAAGTTGAGTTTATTCTACCCATAGAAGCGTGCTTGCTCTAAAGAAATTGACATCCTCCTCCAGCTAGGTCGCTGGAGGATTCCTATTAGGCGACAACTATGCTGACATAGGGGGAGTGTATGCCGGATTAACGACAACCACTTCACCACCTAAGCAGTATTGCTTATACTCAAGCTGCCGTTTGAACTCATAGGATCCTTACAACTAGCTATCTTGCTGTGAATACGGTTAATACGTTGCTTTTGCTTCTTCCAGTTTTCAGAGAATTTCACTTTTCGGGAGAATTTTTTTTGTTCTCTGTCAAGCATGTTTCTTATGCTCCCTGAAAGCATTAAGGGTTTTGAACCGCTCACCACTGGACAGCGTGACAAACTTGGCAATACCTATATCCAGAACAACCGATTTTGTTGAGCTATGGACAGGTGCGGGTAATTCTTGCTCAGTTTGAAAGCTGATAAACCAGTGGCCTGACTTACGGGTAATGGTGCGAGACTTACGGAACTTCACCGATCCCAATTTGCTTGGCAATTTTACTCTGCGATTTTCGACCTTGCGATAGTTTTCCACATATCTACAGCCCTAACTATAAGTGTTTAATATCAATGTGTTTAGTCTCGTGTTTAAAAGATAGTGTTTAAGGCTTTTGATAAATTTATAACTATATGAATAAAAAGAGAAAAATGACTATCTTAATTAGGTTTGGGTGTGTGAAATGACGTTTCTTAGTGTGTGAAATGACGTTTCTTAGTGTGTGAAATGACGTTTCTTAGTGTGTGAAATGACGTTTGATGCACAGGTTTTTATATGATTGGCTCTTAATGGATTCCGGGGAGTTATCCAAACAACACCTCCAGAAGGCCGGATAGAGCCGCTTTCCCACGCTTCCTGATGTTATGCA
The DNA here is from genome assembly GCF_031528575.1 of Candidatus Sororendozoicomonas aggregata. NCBI lineage: Bacteria > Pseudomonadati > Pseudomonadota > Gammaproteobacteria > Oceanospirillales > Endozoicomonadaceae > Candidatus Sororendozoicomonas > Candidatus Sororendozoicomonas aggregata. The sequence continues at coordinate 9 of NZ_JAVLSP010000110.1, read as the reverse complement.
GGCATTCAA
>NZ_JAVLSP010000010.1:0-71455 GCF_031528575.1 Candidatus Sororendozoicomonas aggregata | reverse complement strand
TTCGAGCATAAGTCCGACAGGCTCCTGGTCGGCGTAATTTTTAAGGTTCCCGGGCGGTAGCTTGTTTTAAAACGTTAATGAGTTTTGAGCAAATTGCCTGGCAATACCTGGGGTCACAAAACGCCTTCCCCGCTTTTTTAGTAATGACAAAACGGTCTTCAACTTTCTCACCAAATGTCGCGATTTTTGCCCGCTCCACTTGCAGACCGAGTATCATAAACGCTTTTCCGATGATTGCCAGTAACCCCGGGCGGTCGGTAGCGGTGATGCTTAACAGGGTCTCGCGGGAGCTGATATGGTGGCTGAGAACCACTTCCGGTTCCCTGGAAAAGTGCTTCAGTTGCCGGGGCGTTCGCCGACGAATCAGATCAGGAAAGGACCCCGGTGAAGTCAGTACTTTTTCAAGATGGTATTGAATCTGGTAAATGCGTTGACGGTTTCTACCAATGGCTGAACCATCGCGCTCCAGAACCGTGAAAGTATCCAGGCTGAAGTCGCCAGCGGAGGTAAAAATGCGAGCGTCCTGAATCAGTAAATGCAGGTGATCCAGCGCCGCGACTGTCGCCGCGAAGAGGTTCGGCTGATTCGGGGTATAGATAAAAATTCTGGAGCCACCATGTTCTTCTGTACTGCTGGTTTCCCTGATGATAATCAGTGGGTTGTCTTCATCATGAGTTAAAATGCCCGCCAGTTGCCATGCCAGCTCTTCAGGCTCATGGCTAATAAAGTAACTTCCCCCCATCTGCCCCCATAAGCCATCAGCCTGACCCTGGGTAATGCCCCGGTCAGCCAGCAGTGGCATTGTCTTTTCCTTAATAGTAATAATCTGACTTGCCCGTGACGGCAACGGGTTTACTCCCTGCTTTAGAAAATGCCGGGTATGTTTGTACAACTGTTGTAATAATGATGCGCGCCAGCCATTCCATAAAAGCGGGTTGGTCGCATTGATATCGGCAACAGTGAGGGTATACAAATAATCCAGGCGTTCCAGTGACGCAACCTTACCAGCAAAGGCATGAATGACCTCAGGGTCTGAAATGTCCATGCGCTGGGCAGTGGTTGACATGGTCAGGTGCTCCTTTACCAGCCAGGTGACAAGCAAGGTATCTTCATTGTCCAGCCCGTGGCGTCGGCAGAATTTCTCCGCGTCAATGGCTCCTAGCTGGGAGTGATCACCGCCGCGCCCCTTGCCAATATCATGAAATAATCCCGCAATGTACAGCAGCCTGGGTTTGGGCAGGGTCTTGAGAATCATCGTGGCGACAGGAAACTGCCTGGCCTGATCTTTATAACTGAACCTTCGAAGGTATTTGATCAGTAACAGGGTATGGGCATCCACGGTATAGGTATGGAACAGATCAAACTGCATCTGTCCGATAACCCGATTAAATTCTGGGAGGTACCGTCCAAGAATACCGTAACGCGCCATACGACGAAGTGTTGCTGTCATATTAAAAGGAGCCTGCATCAACTCAAGAAAAAGTCGCGTACAGCGTGGATCGCTTTGAAAGGCTTTGTCCACCAAATGCCTGTGTTCACGCAGTTGTCGTATGGTTTCTGCCCGAGCCCCGAGTATTTCATGATCACGAGTCATTAGCACAAACATTTCGAGAATGGCAGGCGGGTACTGTAGAAACACATCAGGGTGTCTGGTTTCAATATAGTTGTTGCGGATTTGAAAACGGTCATTAATCGGCACCACTGTGGGAATCGCATTGGCATTGAGAATCCCGTCGTCAAAATGCTGCAACAGCATGTCATTGAGCTGGGTCACTGCCATAACAGTGCGAAAATAACTCTGCATAAACTGTTCGACGGCCATCGCTCCGCGGTTATCCCGGTAGTTAAATTGTTCCGCCAGATTTTTCTGGAATTCGAACAATAACCGATCTTCACACCGGTTTTGCCGGGTATGCAATGCCCAGCGTATTTTCCAGAGAAAGGAGCGACACTTGATAAGTAAGCGATACTCCCCCTTGGTTAGAAAACCAGACGTCACAAGTCCGGCAGGGTCGTGGGTTCCAAAGTGGCGATGGCTAACCCAGCCGAGCATATGAAGATCACGCAAATTACCCGGTGAGCCCTTGATATTGGGTTCAAGATTATACTCGGTGTCATTATACTTACGATGTCGTTTACGTTGCTCCTCAAACTTGGCTTGCAAGTATTGTTTACTGGGCCACATATGCTCCGTGCTGATCCCCTTTTGCAACTGCTGGTATAAGCGCCCGGGTCCTGCCAGCGGACGGGATTCAATCAAGTTGGTAATGATACTCAGGTCACCGCGTGCCTGTTCGATGGCCTCATCAACAGAGCGAACACTCGAGCCTAACTTCAGGCCAATGTCCCACAGCAAGGTTAAAAATGCTTCAATATGGGGTTGATGGACACTGTAGTTATCGCTTTCCAGTAATATCAGGATATCAATGTCTGAACCGGGGTGTAACTCACCCCGTCCATAGCCTCCAACCGCCACCAGGGCAATAGCTTCTTCTTTATGCCAGGGGTAATGTTCCCAGGCCAGTGACAGCATCTGATCAATATACCAGGCTCGCGCATTGACCAGTACAGTGATATCGAGCTTTTCATCGAACCAGCGATTGAGCGTGTTATGGGCTTCCCGAAGGCTTTTCTTATAGGCAAATATGGGATTACTGGAAAGGGTCAGATCCGCTCGAAATTGCCCCCGGTCAAACAGAGATTGTTTTAATTCCCCGGAGAGGTTCTGAAACAGTGTTGCCATGGTAAGATGCTTATTTTCCGGCATTGACGTTGGAATAGCGTAACGGTGAGACTTTCGTACTTTCCTGGATTTCAGGCCGAAATTGCCTTAAGTCCGACAGGCTCCCAGCACCCCATACTCAGTCATGCATTGCCAGAAAGCAAGGGGAGTTTCAAATGCGTTTTGATTGGCGTTGCCCAAAGAGCCTCTACCAATTTTCCCAAACGGGTGACGTTGACGCGGGCAATGGTGGCATTTTTCCCAGTTCAATCCAGGGATTATCGGGAGTGTGAAAATCACTGCCCTGGGAGGCTTTTAGTCCAAACTCCTGACAAAAACCAGCCAGCTGCTGAACCTGACTGTGGGGCGTAGTTCCTCCCGATACCTCCAGGGCATGACCGCCCGCATACTTGAAGTCAGTGATTAACGCCCTGAGCCTGGTGCGTGTCATACGGTATTTGCCAGGGTGAGCAAGGACAGCCGTACCTCCTAATGCCCGAATGCGGGCTACACCCTCACTCATCCCTGGCCAGAAAGCACACAGATTACCCAGCTTGTTGTTGCCTAAATACTTTTTAAAGGCATTTGAAGCATCGTTGATAATGCCCGTTTTCACCAACCACCTGGCAAAGTGCGGTCGACCGAGCTGGTGTTCATCATCCCGCAAATGGCATTCATCGTTATTTTGCCTTTGCGCTGCCTTCTTTAGGGATAATACCTCCGCAATAATGCCCTCTGATGACCATGGTGAGCCCAGTCGCTTTGCCAACCGGCCAGCAATATGCTTCGCCCGGGCCTGTCTGGCCTGGCTTTGGATGTCTACAATGTGACCAACGCTGGCGTGTGTCGTATCAAAATTCAGCCCGACAATATGCACTTCAATCCCTGACCAGCGTGTTGACAATTCTATTCCGGGCACCAGGCGTGGGCCCTCTGCCGGCAGATGCTGTTGCAACCAGGAGAAACCGGCGATGGTATCATGATCAGTAATAGCCAATATCTCCACGCCCTTGGCATGAGCGCGCTGATAAAGTTGGCGCGGGGTCAAGGTGCCATCAGAAGCAGTCGTATGGCAATGCAGGTCAACAGACACGATCGTCAGTTCGCCGTTCTTTGAAAAGTGACACTTTACCGGGTAATGCTATAAATGAAAATCCGGTTTTATGTTTCATTCACTCTCTGTACCGTGTATCGCTCTGAAATCTGGTTTATGATAAACAAGGCATCTGTAGCGACTGTTACGATACGATAATCCGGCTAGCCCCTCAAACTGACTGGCAAACTATGAAGCAACTTATTGATTTTATCCCCCTGATTGCCTTCCTGGTAGTCTACAAAATGGACCCGCGAATGGTTGAGCTCGCGGGGCACCCCTTCGAGTTAGGTGGCCCCTTCAGTGCCACCTTTGTACTGATGATAATATCCGTTGTGGTATACGGTGGTTTGTACCTGAAAAATCGTACGCTGGAGAAAAGTCACCTGATTACGCTCATTGCGGTGATAGCTTTTGGCGGATTAACCCTGGCATTTCATAATGAAGCATTTTTAAAATGGAAGGCACCCATTGTGAACTGGGTGTTTGCGGCAGCCTTTCTGGGCAGCCAGTTTATTGGCAAGAAACCCCTTATCCAGCGAATGCTGGGACATGCGCTGACCCTGCCTGATAGCGTATGGTTGAAAATGAATATCAGCTGGGTGGTCTTTTTTATTTTTTTGGGCGCAGCCAATCTTTTTGTGGCTTTCACCTTCCACCGCATTTGGGTGGATTTTAAAGTCTTTGGCAGCCTGATATTAACCTTTGCTTTTGTTATGATTCAGTTCCTCTTTATATCACGGCACATACGGACAGAGGAAAAAAAACCATGATGTACGCCATCATCAGTGACGATGTAGCTGATAGTTTATCATTACGCCAAAAAGCCAGACCCGCCCATCTGGCTCGCCTCGACGCATTGAAGTCGGCTGGTCGGCTGGTTCTGGCAGGACCCTGCCCGGCAATTGATAGCCCTGACCCCGGTGGTGCTGGCTTTTCAGGCAGCCTGGTTGTCGCTGAATTTGAATCGTTGGAAGCAGCCCAACAGTGGGCAGATGCAGACCCTTATGTAGAGGCTGGCATCTATCGCCAGGTTGTTGTCAAGCCATTTAAGAAAGTCTTGCCGTGAATCAATTTCAAACACGCTGTATAACGTTACTGACCAGTGGCTTTTTCGCGCTGTGCGTCTACGCGGAAAGCCGCTATGTGACGGATATTATCTACATCCCCATGCGATCAGGCCCGGGTAGTCAATACCGTATAATCCATCAGGGCATTAAAACAGGCACTGAGTTAAAGGTGCTGGAAGCTGATGCCGGCAATAACTACAGTAAAGTTGTCACCCCTGATGGCCTTGAGGGTTATATCCGTACCCAATACATGCAGAACAACCCACCCGCGCGTCAGCAGCTACCTGCCCTGGAAGCTGCTGCTAACAAAGCTGCTTCTGATAAAACGCTCATAGTGGCTGAGTTGGAACAGGCAAAAATGGATCAGGAAACCCTGGCAGAAAAACTGCGCGAGGTTACCGGCAATCTTGAGCAGAAAAATATGGAGCTCAAACGTATTACCACTATCAGTGCCGACACGCTGGTCATCGACCAGCGGAACAAAAATCTGGTGGAAGAAAACCTGCAATTGAAAAACCGTGTCCAGTTACTCGAAACAGATAACAAGCAGTTAATCAGTGACAGTCGGGTTAAGTGGTTTATCTACGGTGGAGGTACTGTTGTGATTGGGGTACTACTGGGACTGCTTCTGCCTCGGTTGAGGATTCGTAAAAAGCCGGCATCGGACTGGATATAATCGTTGATCTCTGGCATCGCCAGAGGTTTTTACCACCGATAACCGGGCCTTTTCATTGCTACTGTCAGACATCCAGCTTGCCATGCTCATTACGGTAGTTAGAAAAAGTCATTGATAGACTACGCTCGCCGCGGGGTAGGGTAAAATTCCGCGAATTTCTCGATAAATACTGAAGCATTTTCCCTGCACAGATGAGAATCCACAGGTATAATTGCGCGCCCGTTATTCTTTGCAGAAAGGTCATTTAGCGTTGATTATCTTTACCGTCACCAATCAGGTCTCAGGACAGGTCTTTGTAGGCAGCACTCGTAACGATTTAGAGAGCCAATGGGAAAAGATGGTCTGTGCTGCTGAACAAAACATGGATTACCCCCTGTACCGGGAAATCAGGCTTCACGGTGCTGAGCAGTTTCATGTGGAAGAATGGGATTTTACCGATGACCGGAGCGAATTGGCCATTCTTGAGCAGGAAGCCCTTGAAACGCTGGGCGCAAAAAGTTTGAAAGGGTATAAAACCAGTACCGTCAAAATTAAACCCAGGAAGAAAGCGCGCCAAAGAAAGTCGGCCCTGGAAAAAGAGCTGGCTTCTCTGTTTGAAGAACTGGCTTCTCCTGAGGCGACCGAGGAAGATATGCCAACGAGTGATATGTCTTCCTCAAAAAACGGGGAGAGCGCTGAAGAGTCGACGAAAAATACGACAACGGAAGTCAAGACTGTACAATCTTCCGCATCAAAAACTGTGAACACCTCTGCGGTGGTTGAAGCTGAGCCTGCCCTGCCAGCAGGTGGTAGTGAAAAAGAAAGCCTATCATCACAGCCCACCGCGCAGGTGAGAGGGTCACAGGCGAATGCTGTCGTTAACATCAAGGGAATTAACCTTGGCGATGGTATTACTGCCCAGTTGGCCTCTATTCAAGCTGCTGCGGATGCGGCCATTGCCGGTGATACCCATGTTGCTGAAGAGCTGACAACTATTGTGGTTGAAGGTAAGTCCGAAACTGTGGTTGAGGATGAACAAAAGCAAGGGGTCGCTTCATCGAATGATGATACTGAAGCCACTGTTGAGCTGAATCCAAAAACACGGCGCATTCAACAAGCAATTGCCAGGGCTCGACAGGGAAAAATAATGAAAACAGCAGAACAACAAGCAAAGGAGCGTCAACAACTGGCCTTAATGCTGGCGGAGCTTGAAGCACGCGCTTGTGCTGTCCGCAATGATTCACTGGCTGCTGCCGCTTAGTTTTTCTGCCTGCCAGCAACATCTCAGGGTAGCTGAATGTTAAATAACACCAACAGTCTACCCCTTCTACCCTTTTGCGAAAAAAAACACGACAATGAACTCTAGCCCGGATATTTCATAAACATGCTCCTGGCTTTGCGGTGACGACGTTGGTAAGGTTTTCGTTGCCACTACTCTTTTAATCGGTCTTTATCCGTGATGTCTCCTAATATCAACCGCCTTTTCTAACTTTTTGGAGTCGTAGCTGCTAGACTTAGGTATCATTTCATTTACTCACCCTCTGAAACTCTTTCTCGTGGATCACAGCTAACTGAAGGATTTAAATCACTCGACTCCCCGCTTGCCGCTCACCCTACACAAGATAACAGTGGATGCATCTGGCTGCTGTGGTTATGTATTTTACTGATCTAATGGAGTATGAAAACCTGAATCTAGAAAAAGGGGGTTGGTATGACCTGACAGTACAAACGACAATAAACGTGTTGGTGTCAGGTCAGATTGTCATTCCATCAAACGACAATTAATAGATTAACTCCGCTACCGGAGGAAACCTCAACATGAATGATGAAAAATGCGCTTGCAAGGTATGTGACAAACTTTTTGCTTCAAATAAAACTCTCAAGGTGCACATGAGAATCCACACGGGAGAAAGGCCTTATCTTTGCGCCCAGCCTGGATGTGAATCCACTTTTATTCAAGCTGGTCAACTTAAACAGCACCTCATAACCTGCCATTCGGATGAAAGACCTTACCCCTGCACTGAATCTGGATGTGGTAAAGCGTTTAAAACGCCCTGGGCGCTAAACAGGCACACAAGAACCCACACTGGAGAGAAAATTTACCGTTGCAACGTTTGTCTTTACCTATTTGCTACCTCTTCCACTGCTAGAGTGCACGTAGAGAGGAAACACAAAGGCGTTGCTGGCGCTCAGGCAATCAAAATCCCTCCTCAGGTAGTCACAACCTTGAATGAACAGCTGTTAGACGATGGAGGGAGAGTTTTTTCCACAAGCCATACCTTCGACACTGGTATGAGGGTGTCTCAGGTAACATCTGGAAAAGGCAGCGTCACTGTCACCGAACAAAGAGCGCCTTACGCAGAATTAACATCGATTTTGCAAGAAGGCCAACAAGGTAAAGCCATTAATGACCTGTCAGGGCTTGAAGAGCTTGAAGGGCTTGATGCCTTGGCTATGGCGGCATTTATTAGCCCCCCCTTACCTGTATCTGATGATAGTTAAATGACCTCCGAGAACCGAAGGCTTATTGATTGACGTCCTCAAAGGGCTTTTATTGCGCCTAAGGGCGAGAATCAAAACCCTCCAGCACGTAGAGAAACTTCTTCAACAAGCCGCCAATATGGAAGCTGGATGGGAATCAGACGATGAAGGCTGTTAATGGGTTGAGACTATGCCGGTCACGCATTCTAAAATGGTCAGTTATGCCGCAGTTAGACCAGGGATTTGGTATGACCTGACAGGACAAACGACAATAAACGTGTTGGTGTCAGGTCAGATTGTAACGCCATCAGACGACAACCGATAGATCAACTCTGCCAGCGAAGGAAACCTCAACATGAATGATCAAAAAATCCCTTGCGAAGTATGTGGCAAAATTTTCACGAAGTGCAATCTCAACGCGCACGTAAGAACCCACACGGGAGAAAGACCTTATTTTTGCACCGAGCCTGGATGTGAATCCACTTTTATTCAACTTGCTCATCTTCAAAGACACAGAGTAACCACCCATTCGCAAGAAAGAAACCATCTATGCGATCAATGTGATAAAGCTTTTAAAACGCACGACAAGCTAACCAGGCACAAAAGAACCCACACCAAAGAGAAAATATACAGTTGCAACGTTTGTAATGAAGTATTTACTTACTCTTCCTCTGTCAAAAAACACTTAAGGAGGAAACACAAAGGCGTTGCTGGCGCTCAGGTAATCAAAATCCCTCCTCAAGTAGTCACAACCTTGAGTGAACAGCGGTTACCCGATGGAGGGAAAGTTTTTTCCACAAGCCATATCTTCCATGAGACTGGTATGAAGGTATCTCGGGTAATATCTGAGCGAGGCAGCGCCACTGTCACCGAACAAATAGCGCCTTTCGCGGAATCACTATCGGTTGTGCAAGGCCAACAAGATAAAGCCATTAATGACCTGTCAGGGCTTGAGATTTTGGCTGATGAGGCATCAAGGAGAGACCCCTTACCCGAGTTACCCGAGGATAAATAACGGGCTATTGGTTATTGCACTGATATTTTACTATTTTCTACATATTCACAGAAATAAACAAATAAGATAGATTGCTCCTTTTCTTTTTATTAATAGACAACAAATGATTGAGCGATTATTCAAGTTGAAGGAGCGAGGGTCTGATATAAAGACCGAAGTCATTGCCGGGTTAACAACGTTTTTAACCATGGTTTATATCATCTTTGTTAATCCCAATATGCTCGCATCCACGGGTATGGACCAGGGCGCTGTCTTTGTCGCTACCTGTTTAGCTGCTGCCCTGGGTTCTTTGGTGATGGGATTATATGCTAATTACCCCATCGCTTTGGCACCCGGTTTGGGATTGATGGCCTTTTTTAGCTTTACCGTTGTCGGACAAATGGGCTACAGCTGGCAAGTTGCCCTGGGCGCTGTTTTCTTGTCAGGTTGTAGTTTTTTCCTGCTCAGTATTTTTAAAATCCGTGAATGGATTATTAATAGTATTCCTGTCTCACTGAGGGCAGGGATAGCAGCCGGGGTTGGACTTTTTCTCGGGTTTATCGCACTGCAAAGCGCCGGTATTGTCGTTGACAATCCGGGCACCTTGGTGACACTCGGTGATATGGCTACCTGGCCGGCAATGATGACAGCCCTGGGGACACTGCTTATCGTTGCCCTGTATTCCAGAAACATCACCGGCGCTGTCATTATCGGCATCCTCGCCGTCACTGTTGTCAGTGTGCTCGCAGGCAAGGTTGAGTTCAATGGCGTGATTTCACCGCCGCCAAGTATTGCCCCCACTTTCATGGCCATGGATCTCTCAGGAGCGTTTGAAGTTGGGCTGATCAGTATTGTTTTTTCTTTCTTGTTTGTGGATTTGTTTGAGACCTCAGCAACGCTGATTGCTGTCGCTCAAAAGGGGAAGTTACTGGATAAAGACAATAAATTGCCCCATCTGGGCAGGGCAATGATGGCTGATAGTGTCGCGTCAATGGCCGGTGCTGGCCTTGGCAGCTCAACCACCACCAGTTACGCGGAAAGTATTGCCGGTATTCTGGCTGGCGGCAGAACCGGTCTGACAGCGGTAGTTGTTGGTCTGCTGTTTTTGGCCTGCCTGTTTATTTCGCCCCTGGCAAGTATTGTTCCGCCCTATGCCACCGCGCCAGCGTTGATGTTTGTCGCGGTACTAATGACTCACTCCCTGGTGCATATTGACTGGGACGACATTACCGAAGCTGCCCCGGTGGTGATTGCGGCCGTCAGTATTCCCCTGAGCTTCAGCATCGCAACGGGTATTGCCTTTGGCTTTATTGCCTACACTGGCATCAAATTGCTCAGTGGTCGTTATCAAGAGGTGTCCCCTACCATGTACATTCTCTTTGTCCTGTCCCTGTTAAAACTGGCCATCTTCAATTAACGTGTGCCAGGCGGCATAATACTCGCCCTTTTTGTCTCCCCTATCAACAAGGCTTCCAGTCATTGGGAAGCCAACGGTACTTGTTATTATGTCATTGGCTCAAGTTGATACTGCCCTTTACGATCAGCAGCTCAAAGCGAAAGCTCAGCGGATTACAGAGCAGTTTCAGGTGTTTACACCGCCTGCTCTGAACGTCTTTTCCTCTGCGCCGTCCCACTACCGCATGCGCGCTGAATTTCGTATCTGGCATGATGATAACCGCAGCTACTACCGGATGTTTGACCCTGAGACGAAAGCGCCTTTCAATGTGACCGATTTTATTGCCGGGTCCGCGCGTATTGGCGAGCTGATGCCAGCTCTGATCGACAGCATTAGCGCGTCATCAGTGCTGCGTCATCGGTTATTTCAGGTGGAGTTCCTGACAACGCAAAAGGGAGAGGCACTGGTATCTTTGATTTATCATAAAGCGCTCAATGCCCATTGGGCCGATGAAGCAAAGCGGCTACAACACCTACTGAATATTGCCATCATCGGTCGCTCTCGAAAACAAAAAGTGGTGCTCAAAACCGATACCGTCACAGAAACCCTGCATGTGGCCGGACAGACTTATCATTACCAACAAGTGGAGAATAGCTTTACTCAGCCTAATGCCGGCGTGAACGAAAAAATGCTGGCCTGGGCGAGTGAGTGCGCTCAAAACAGTCCTGGCGATTTGCTGGAACTCTATTGCGGTAATGGCAATTTTACCTGCGTACTGGCACAGCATTTTGGCAAAGTACTGGCCACTGAGATTTCAAAAGTGTCTGTCAATTGTGCCCGCCATAACTTCAGACTTAACGGCATCGGTAATGCTGAGATAGCGCGTCTTTCCAGTGAAGAGTTTACCCAGGCCATGCGGGGCGCGCGTCAGTTTCGCCGACTGCGTGATATTGATCTGAACAGCTACGACTTCTCAACGGTGTTTGTTGACCCCCCCAGGGCAGGGCTTGACAAGGGGACAGAAAAACTGGCGCAAAACTTCAACCGTATTATCTACGTGTCCTGTAACCCTGAAACGTTGAAAAAGAATCTTTTAACCCTTGGGGAAACCCATCGCATTGAGAAAATGGCACTGTTTGATCAGTTTCCTTATACGCACCATGCGGAAATGGGGGTTTATCTGATCAGGACTCGCCATAGCAGGGACGCCTAGGAGCCTGTGGCACAAGTCGCGAGCGACGCTGAACTCAGTGTCAACGCCGCATCAGGGAAGCGCCGCACTTTTGCCACAGCCTCTTTAGTCAGTTCACATAATATGGTTTACTATGAATCTCTGGAGGAAACGTCTCCGGGCATCTAAAACGGAAAAAATACGGAGCTCCTGATGGGACTCAGGCCAACCTGCATAAATGTTGTTACAGGGGTCATAGCCGTTGCTATAGCAGGTACTATAGCGCTTGTTATTGTTGCCAACATATTTGTTACATCTACAACCACTGATTATCTTTATTCAGATATTGATAAAACCCCCCACAGTAAAGTTGGCCTGCTACTAGGTACCAGCAAATTTTCCCGTAACGGGGGCGTCAATGACCATTACCGGCTACGACTGCTGGCCACTGCGGCCCTTTATAAAGCGGGTAAGATTGATTATGTATTGATCAGTGGTGACAATGCCACGCCCTACTATAACGAACCCACAACAATTCGCGGCGATCTTCTGAAAATGGGGGTGTCTGCCGACAGGATCTACCGGGACTACGCGGGTTTTCGGACACTGGATTCTATCGTTCGGGCTAAAAATGTCTTTGGACTGGATGCTTTAACTATTATTTCCCAGGGTTATCTTAATAACCGGGCGCTCTATATTGCCTTTGATCAGGGCATTGATGCCATTGCCTTTAATGCCGGTGATGGGTCGAACAGCGACCTTAATAACCGGGGGCGAGAAATTCTTGCCAGGGTACTGGCGTTTATAGAGGTGCACCTGTTATGCGCTGAACCACGGTTTCTCGGCCCTGCCATTGATATTGGCGAGACGCCACCAACCTAGCCCGGATATTTCATAAACTGCCCTGAGAATTGCGCGGAACCTTGCGGCTCTAAGGGATTTTGCGAAGGAGCGCCGTACCGGGGAGTACGGTCGACTGGGCAAAACTCCCTTAGAGCCGCAAGGAGCAAGCAAGGCCAGGAGCATGTTTATGAAATATCCGGGCCAGGAGCCTGTCGGGCTTAAGCTTTATTGGTATTAGTCGTCGCCACACTTGAAAGTGAACGCGCCCCTCAAAGCGTTAGCCACAAAGCTGTGGCAATAGTAGTGTATACCGTAGCTGTAGGGCATACTGACAAACCTCAGCGCTTCGCGATAAGCAGAGGCAATTAATCGATCCGTGAATTGTTCGTGAATAACATAAAAGAACCCTCTTGTGGCTTTTCCAAATATGTTGCTGCGAAAACGCGTATCACCAAAACTAGCCTTGGTGTTTTTATCAGGCATTATTATACGTGAATAAAACTGTTTACCGCCTCCACCCTCTGGCGAAAATGGATACTGGCCCCTCATATTGGCGAAACGATCCTCAACGGGTGCCTTTGGGCCAAATTTACTGGCAGCGGCATTCATAAACAGCAGGTGCGCTGGCAGCCCCTTAATGTAAAGCATTGAGTGACCATGAAGGGGCTGTCCGATGACCCCGATACTGTAGACAACGACTTTTCCTCCTTCCATGGCTTCTATCACCAAAGAACCATGACGTTCCTGTTCTCCGAGGGCTTCGCAGGCAGCAATAACATAAGCATAATCGTCTTTGCGATAAGCCATAAGTTCTCGCCACTGCTTTTGAATAATGACTGCTGCCTCTTCCTCATTCATTTTACCAACCTCTTGCGCCCAATAAAAAAGTGGGCTAATAAGATTTTGGGGGGGGTGTTATAGAATGTGCTAAAAACACCATTTCAAAACGCTCTGGGTCAGGTCAGCGAGCTTGTACAATGATTATAAGCCGGTTAGTCAGTAGAACAAGCCCGGTTTGAAGGTCTGCCATAAAATTCAGTTAAAAATACCCGCTAAACTGTCAGTCATTGTGTTGAGAAGGTACCCGGTAAAACAGTTTTCTGACGCCACTGAGCTTGATTTACCGACCTCACAAGCAAAAACTGCTTTACTTACCACTGAGATTGGAAATATTTGTCAAAGGCACCTGATTTTGGGGACTTTGATGGTTGTACAACTATTTTATTGTTGTTTTTTATAAAGTAGATTGATGCTATCATTATTCTCCCCCCTTAAGGTTACTATTAAATTTTCTTCATCCCATATAGTTTCATTGATTGGTATCAAAAAATTGATCATAAAAACATTATAGTCCGTACAAGCTGTCCAATTATTTTCTTTGACTTTTCTGGTGATTCTATGATTACCATAAAAATCAATCATTAAACTATAGCCCCTGATACTGCCTGTTTGAAAGTATGGAATCCCCAAATCGTGACATAGGTCAGTTTCATTCTTCTCAGTAAAAGCTGGACAACTTCGAGTTTGATCCTTTAGATGCAGGTGGGCGATGCATAACCACAGATAGCGCACTGCATTCGATGTGGTAATAAGAAACCCCGGCTTTCCTTCACTGAACAGAGGACAGACTTCACTGATAGTGAAGTCTGTTGGAATAGTCGACGTGCCTGCCTCAATAGCATAAATACAATGACCAAGAATGGCTTTTTCCTCCAGATTAAACCGGCTATTGGTAAGGCGAATATAATCATTGGCAATAGCATCTGAGGCACTTCGCAAATCAGACAGGAAATTTTCCGGATTGGTCATTTTAGTAATGTTTATCTCAAGGCAATTGTTTTCATTGTTTTTTTCATTCTCACCATTTTTTTCGTTTTCTTCTTTTTCGGGGCTATAGCTAAAGCTGTTCCTTCCTTTGATATCGATATACCCGCCTACAGCAGGGCGTACACATAAAAAAATCAGCAGAAAAAAAGCCATTAATTGAATGTTTTTATGTCTGAACATAAATAATACCCAGATTAGTTCCAATTATCAGAGAAATAAAAAGTAGTCGCTGACGGGCACTGTGGCAAATTTTATTGATGGGGTCTGATATGTCTATTCATATTCAACGGCCACTGGGTTCATTCAATCAATAGAACCGCTTTCAATAGCGCCACTCCCAATAGCACCGCTTTCAGTAACACCAATTTACTCCCTGAACAAGCATTATTCATCGTCAAACCTGTAAGTAAATGCATCCCTTAAAGCGTTAGCCACAAAGCTGTGGCAACAGTAGTGTATGCCGTAGCTGTAGGGCATACTGACAAACCTCAGGACCTCGCGATAAGTAGAAGCAATTAGCTGTTCCGTGAATTTTTTGTGAACGAGATAAAAATACCCTTTCGTGGCTTTGTGCATGACTGCACTGCAAAAGTCCTTGTCATTATAATCAGCCTCTTCATCCTCGTCGGGTATTTTTATATGTGAGTAGACCCCTTTAGCGTTTCCGCAATCTACCAATGGATATTGGCTTCTCATATTAACCAAACAACCTAATGGATCGTTCGGAGCTAACTCACCAGCACTAACATCTATCTGCATCAGGTGCACTTGCAGCCCATTAATGAAAAGTGCCGAGTGACCCTTAAGGGGTTGTCCGATGATCCCTTTTGTGTAGACAACAACCTGACCTCCTTGCATGGCCTGCATCACCTTGGCGCCATTGGTTTCCTTTTCTCCCAACGCTTGGCAGGCAGCGAGAATATAAGCGTAATCATCTTTTCGATAAGCAATAAATTGTCGCCATTGCTTTTGAAGGATGAGTGCTGCTGATTCCTCATTCATTTCACCAACCTCTCGCACCCAACAAAAAAGTGGACTGATCACATTTTGGGGGCGTTATAGAATGGGGTAAAAACAGGGTTCCAAAACACTATAGTTCAAGTCAGTTGGCTTGCACAAAGATTATAAGCCTGCTCGTCAGTGGAACAAACCCTGCTTGAACTCTGGTTGCTATTAATGGTTAACGTGCTTCTTGAAAAACTGAACACACTCAGCTTTTCCCACGGGTTTCGCTTTTCACAAAACAATGAGCAGCCCCTTGAACAGTACGATGGGTATCAGTCCGACAGGCTCCAAGGTCACTGGGAAGCTGTTGTGACGTTTGTTTTTCGAATTATTTACGCAGGCTTTAAACAGTTTTACAAGACTGAGGCTAGTCTGGATGAAATACTTTCTTTTGGTACGAAATGATCATCTGCATCGGGGTTTGTCAGGTGGGTTTATACAAATACTACGGCAGTTAAATCGGTGTCAATACATTGAGATCGTTCATTGAGATCGTCTATCAATAGTGTTGAGCGGTATAAAAGTGGGTCTGTATCAAGATAACCTTGGGATCACTTTATGAAATAGTAGTTACTGTGTCGTCGGTGTAACTGCTTTTTTATTGGTTTGTCGTGGGCTTTTTATAGTCAGATTTTCCACGACTGTAACGACGGCATTAGAAGGGTTTATGGGTATTAAATTAAGCTTTAAGAAGGGTATAAAACATGTCAATTGAGTCAAATTTTTTTGTGTTTATGCCCTGAGATAAGCCACTGGCAATAAATCCAGTGTATCTGATTGAGGTTGATTAAATGAACACCTTGACTAAAGCCGTTGTGGGCGTCTCCATTGCGTTGTTGACTACCATGAGTTTCGCGGCAGATACAGGTAAAGAAACTTCGACTTATAAGGTTGATGCTGGTAAGAAGGGCAGTGGCGAAGGAAGTGGTGAAGGTCGCTGGGGGATCATTATACTCGGTGGCGTAGGTAAAACCGATCTTGAAATCTATGATACAAACACCCAGAAAACAAACCTTACCCATACCAAGTCATCAGTGGTAACGCATTTACATCATGATATGACCACAAAACTATGGAGTGGCACGACTTCTGTCGCTCATTGTAAAGACCTTCCCGGCGCTCCAATGAAAGGCTGTCAATTTGTTAAGTATGCCAAACCCATCCCATTATACGACATCAAAGTCAATCTGGATTCAGAAAACCTTGGCACTGTTTCATTCAAAGACAGGTACAATGTGCAAGGCACAGAGGTGATTACCACAGTGTCTTATACGTTGACTCAATAACTAACGCTACCGTCGATCATAACAGATAGTAACTGGTTCAATGGGACAGATGCTCAGTGGTAGTACTGCGAAACTTGAGTAAATAAAGTTTAATCAGGGTAAACATTTTACTGGTTGGTTTTTCCCTGTATCAAATACATAACGATCATTGAGTCGATGATGTTAAGCGGTATCACAGTAAATCGGGATCAAAATAGCCTTGGTACCCGTTTACACGGCAGACAGTTATCCTGTGGAAGTGTAACTGCTTTTCTGATGGTTTTTTACAAGCATTTTAAACGTAGGGTTTTTAATGCTTTGAGTAGGGTATAAAACACGGCAATTTAGTCAAAATCAGTAAAAATTGTTCGTGTTTATGCCCTGAGGCAAGCCGCTGGCAATAAATCCAGCGTATCTGATTGAGGTTAGTTAAATGAATACCTTCACTAAAGTTTTCGTGGGTGTGTCTGTTTCATTGTTGACTACCATGAGTTTCGCGGCAAATAAAGGTAATGAAACGTCCACCTATAAAATTCAAGCCGGTCAGAAGTGCAGTGGTGATGGGAGTGGTAAAGGTCATTGGACTTTCATGGCAAAAAGTGATGGAACCGGTAATAAAATCATGATCCATGATCAAAGCACCATGAAAACAACGGACTCCCATTTCAATTTAACAACCAAAACGAAATTATCCTATAACGCGTCAACAAAGGCATGGACTGGAACCACCACTGTATTGAAATGTAAAGATCTTGATGACGCTAAAACGAAGGCTTGTCAATATCTTAAACTAAAGCAACCCATGAAACTATCTAAAATCAACTCCACTCTGAACGCAGAACACCTTGGTAACGTTTCATACGAGGAAAAACTCACCGTCCAGGGTGTACAGGTTACTTCAGACGCGACTTTTACGTTTACTAAATAACTGAAACTAACGTTACGCACCTCGCTACCATCGACAACAACAGGCAGTAACATTCCCAATGGGACAGACACTGCGTGGTGGTAGTAGTGCGTAATTCGAGTCAATAAAGCGTTAAGAACAGGATTCAGGCACTTAGGGTACAACGCTTGTGAGTACCCAATCAGAAACCACAGCGTATATTCTCCAACATACCTGGAGTGACAGGCTTTCTGTGCTCAATGGTAAAAGTTTTTCTGGTTGTTTTTTTACTCCGCATCAAACGTAAAGACCACCCAACCTATCGCGTTAAGCGGTATCAAAGCACACGTGGGGCAAGACAAAGTTGTGACCTTTTTATCGGTAAACAATCACCCTGTCGTAGGGCAACACCTTTTCTAACAGCTTTTGGTAAGCTTTTAAACGCTAACGCTTTAAGAAGGGCATAAAACGTACCGGTTTGATCAAAATTATTTATGCTCTGAGACAAACCGCTGGCAATAAATCCAGTGTATCTGATTGAGGCTGATTCAATGAATACCTTAACTAAAGTTCTCGTGGGCGCGTCTGTTTCTTTGTTGACTTCCATGGGTTTCGCGGCCGATACAGGTAAAGAAACGTCCACCTTTGCGTTTAAGGCTGGCCAGACCAGTGGAGAAGGTTCTGGCGCGGGTCATTGGGGTATGACTTCACACAAAGATGGATCAGGCAAACATATCGTGATCTTTGACAGACACACTGAAAAAACAGAGAGTACCCAAGCCAAGTTATCAACCTCAACACATTTGAATTATGATGCGACAAAAAATCAATGGACGGGTACGACCGCTATATTGTGTTGTAAAGATCTTACTGGCGCTAAAACGAAAGTTTGCTCTCATCTTAAGTATCCCAGGCCCATCGAATTATCCGACATTCAGGTCAATCTGGATTCAGAAAATCAAGGCACCGTCTCATACATGGACGAATTCACCGTTGAAGGTATGAAGGTGACTACAGCGGCTTTCTATAAGTTTTCTAAGTAAAGCGTTAAGAAGCTGTTCATGATCTTTTGTGAAAAGTAAAACCGATGATAAAGACTGCCTGTTTTGAATTTTCTCAAACGCCTAGTGATGCTACGTAACGGAGAAAATGTAACGAAAAAACGACAACAGTCGGGTTTTATTGGTGTGCAACCCACAAAAGATGGTGAACAGCCGCTAAAGTTTGACAAATAGGTATGAGCTTTGATTAAAGCCAGCCTGTTCGGTTAATGGATCACAGGCGTTGTGCCCATAGCTTGACGGATTTCGTGTACCTGAGGCAAATTTTGCCCAGGAGCACGGCCTGTAAAGACTAATAGCAATGGCGAGACAATTAGCCGGACAGCCGTGATATTGACAGGCGAACACCGCGCTAGTTAATACCAATAAAGCCACTCTTTAGAAGCTTTTATTGCACACTGCGGTAAACAGCACGACGGTTAAGACAACTTCTCATTATTTTGCCCCTCTTGATAAACCAGCTTGAAGCTTTATCACCAAGACAACGCCAGACTCTGCTCAGAAGTACGACCAGCTTGTAGTAACAAGGTGTCGTTTAATGTGAACTCAAGACAATTACAGATATGGCTGACACTTATAGCTCAATAAAAATAATTATCTGGAAACAGCCACTGTTTGTTGGCAAGATGAGTAAAATTTCTGTGCGGACAGTAAACCCTCAGGGAAGGTTTCTGAGATAATCTTACCAGTAAAATACCACCAATCAGCTATGTGATACAGGGAGGGTGCAACAATGACAACCCAGGCATTAACAATTAACAATCTGCGAAAAACTTATGGGGATGGTATGGAAGCCCTGAAAGGGGTCAACTTGTCAGTGACTGAAGGTGACTTTTTTGCACTGCTTGGCCCAAATGGAGCAGGTAAGTCAACGACAATAGGTGTTATTTCATCATTGGTGACAAAAACATCCGGCGACGTTTGTATCTTCGGACACAACATTGATAAAGACCTGGTCAGTGCTAAGCGGGAACTCGGTGTAGTACCCCAGGAGTTTAACTTTAATCAGTTTGAAAAAGTAGAAGATATTCTCGTCACCCAGGCGGGTTATTACGGTATCACCGCAGCACGAGCCCGCCCTCAAGTTCATCATTATCTGAAAAAACTGGGCTTATGGGATAAGCGTGACGTCATTGCGCGGATGCTATCAGGCGGAATGAAACGCCGTTTGATGATTGCCCGGGCACTCATTCATGAACCGCGCCTGCTGATTCTGGATGAACCAACAGCCGGTGTTGATATCGAGCTTAGACGGAGTTTGTGGGAGTTTCTTGAAGAAATTAACGCTAAGGGCACCAGCATTATTCTGACGACGCATTACCTGGAAGAAGCCGAGCAACTGTGCCGTAATATCGCCATTATTGATAAGGGAAATATTGTGCAAAACTGCTCCATGAAGGAGCTGATCAGCAGCTTGAAAAAAGAAAGCTTTATTCTGGACTTAAAGCGACCCATGGAGACAACGCCGACATTTTCCGGGTACCGGGTTAAAAAAGTGGATACCCGCAGCCTGGAAGTGGAGGTGGATAAATCCGCTGGCGTCAATAATCTGTTCAGGCAGCTAAACGACTATGATATCGAAGTAGCCAGTATGCGAAATAAGGCTAATCGTCTGGAAGAATTGTTTGTCAAACTAACTCGGGGAGAGCAAAACTGATGGCATCGCAATGGGTGGCATTCCAGACGATTTTATTTCGTGAAATCCGGCGCTTTATGCGTATCTGGCCTCAGACACTGTTGCCACCGGTTATAACCATATCACTGTACTTTCTGATATTTGGCAGCGTCATTGGTTCGCGTATTGGCACTATGGGCGGCTTTGATTATATGACCTTTGTCGTGCCAGGGCTGGTGATGATGGCGGTCATTAACAGCAGCTTTACCAATGTCGCCTTTAGTTTTTTCAGCACAAAGTTTCAAAAAAGCATTGAAGAGCTGCTGGTTTCTCCGGTGGCGAGCTGGGTGATCCTGGCAGGTTATGTCATGGGCGGGACTGTCCGCGGCCTGATTACAGGGGCCATTGTGATGGCATTGAGCCTGTTTTTTGTCGAGTTCAAGATTCACAATGTCCTGATCATGATGATGGCCGTGTTCATGACAGCCCTCTTGTTTGCTCTGGCTGGCTTTATCAATGGCGTGTTTGCGAAAAAGTTTGATGATGTGTCGATTATCCCCACGTTTGTTTTGACGCCATTAACCTATTTAGGCGGTGTATTTTATTCAGTGGATATACTGCCAACACTGTGGCGGGAACTGTCGTTTTTAAACCCGATATTGTATCAGGTCAATGCGTTTCGCTACGGCATTATTGGCGAAGCCAGTGGCATTAACGTGACCATGGCCTTTTTGGTGATGGCATTCGCTATCGTGGCATTAGCGGCCTATAGTATACACCTTTTGAAAACGGGCAAAGGGCTGAGAACGTAACCTGGCTATTTCATAAGCGTGGGCCTGGTCTCCTTGATCTTTATACCCCTTGTGATCCTTGTGGTTCTGGGAAAGTTCTGCTCAGTCCACCTTCACACTGGCAATATGGCTATCTAGGAGCCTGACCGAGAATAGCGCCCGTAGCGAGGATTACGAGAAATTGAGGATAAAAATTTCTACTTCTGAGGATAATAGTGGGGCTATTTGATGAAGAAGCAGGAATTTTTAGACCCATTTATCGCAACCGCAGTAGGGCAGTCTATTCTCGGACGGGCTCTTGCCCTTAGTCTGAAAGGAGTGTTTGAATGACTGAACCCCTCGATCAATCCCCCCTGGGTAAAAAAAGCGCCTACGAAAGCCAGTATAACCCAAACCTTCTGTTTCCTGTGGCGCGTGCCGACAAGCGGGATGAGCTGGGAGTTGATGAAAATAATCTCCCCTTTTACGGGCGCGACCTGTGGTATGGCTATGAAGTGTCCTGGCTTAATCTCCAGGGTAGGCCGGTGGTGCGGGTTGCGGCGTTTACCCTGCCTTGTGAATCCCCCAACCTGATTGAGTCCAAATCTTTCAAGCTGTACCTGAACTCACTGAATCAGTCCCGTTTTGAGCACGATGATGCCGTTCATACCCTATTAACGCGAGATCTCAGCGAGCGCGCGGGCGCGCGGGTCATCGTTCACCTGATGACCATTGCTGATTTTGAGGCACAGGGTATCCAGCCTGCTCCGGGACTGTGCCTGGACGCGTTGCCTATTACCATTGACCAGTACCACTACAACCCGGCACTGCTTCAGTCAGATCATGACTACCGCCGTGAATTGCTATGCACACACTTGCTAAAGTCTAACTGCCTGGTGACCGGCCAACCTGATTGGGGAACGTTGGTGGTTGATTATGCTGGTGAGGGCATCAACCATGCTTCCTTACTGCGTTACGTCTGCTCGTTTCGTGAACACCATGAGTTTCATGAGCAGTGTGTCGAGCGAGTTTTTATGGATCTCAGTCGTTGTTTTGATCTTGAGCGTCTGACCGTGTACGCCCAGTACCTGCGCCGTGGCGGGCTGGATATTAATCCCTGGCGCAGCACGGAAGATCACCTGCCTGCTCCCCTGCGCTTTATCAGACAATAACAAGCATAAAGGGATTTGCCAGGAGCCTGTCGGACTTAAGACCATTTCGGCCTAAAATTCTGACTCGCCCTACTGAATTTTATGCTCGAAAGCATAAGTCCGACAGGCTCCTGGGTCTGACAAGCCGGTTAGCCCTTCTGACCAGGGAGGAACCATCATCAATACCAGGGACTCTTATAGGGTATATATGAACATACGATTCGACCCATAAATTCATCAGGGCGAGCTCATTTAGTGCCTGCGAATGCTTATGAGAAGCCTTCCTGAGGGTAATGACAGGGCAACAGAACACCCCCTGAAGCTCACTACCCAACGGGGTTCCCCTGATAACTAACCAAGAGGAATGAATGATGGAACCAGTAAGAGGCAGCAATGGAGCCCCCGTTAGCAAAACCCCGGAAAACAGCCCCCCTGCAGAAGGGAAAAAAAACGCGTTTTCTCACTCTGTAAAGTCTGCGCCTCCCGCTGCGCCAATGCTTTATCAAATCCCTCCTGCAGGGGCATCATGGCGCAAATTGGATACGATGACTGTTCACCAAATGCCAACGCTGCCAGAAGAAGGGCAACCAACCTCTTTGTCTGATGTGCCGTCACGGCCAAAGCCTTCCCAAATTGCCGGGCGCTTACCTGAGCGTGCCAGTACTGAGCAAATCATGGAGTATATAGCTAATCTGTCAAATAAGCTAAGAGATCCCAAGTGGCAAGACTTTTTCGTTAATAATGCAGTGAGAGCGGTAGCCTCTTATATTGGCTCCCATCAACAAGATCATTCAAAGATGGCAGAGGTATGCCGTGAGGCCAAACAAGCGGCAACCGTTTTTTTTAATGAACTGATTAAGAGAGGGTTAGAAAACCTTCCATTAATCTCTTTTCCAGAGTCATTTATGGAATCATTGGCCTGGACAAGCCAGGAAGATGCCGATGGTTTGGGCCCTTACGCGCTTGAGGAACTTGCGTCTAAGCTGGCGTCATCGGGTGAAGATAAGCAAAGCCTTGAACAGGTGAAAACGTTTATTTTTGAAGAAATAGAGGCAAATGCAAAGGAATATGCAGAGCAGGAGGCAAAATACAACGAAGAAGTTAGGCAACATCAAGAAAAATTAAAAAAGATGAGCGACCAGTTAAAAACGCTTCTGGATGAGAATCACGCTGTGTCTCAGGAGCTTTCATCGATGCGGGTGAAAACTGAACAATCCGAGGAAAAACTTAAATTCATGGACACAGCGATGGCATACCGTTCAGCAATGGGAGACGCTCACTCAACCGCTGGCTATGCAGCGCCAGTGTCTGGGAAAACGTCTGTCAGTGGATACGCTCCAGCATCATCAGCTACTCCCCGTGAGACTGCGAAACCGTTAACGCTCGATGTAAGATCGGTTCAAAGGCCGTCAAAGGCTGAAGTAAAAAAGGTTGAAGTGAAAAAGGCCGAAGTGAAAAAAGTCGATGACTATGGCACAGCAAGGCTAAATGCTTCAACCAAAGTGTTGGATGGGTTTTTGGCAGAAATAAAGACTAAAGATGACCTCTCAGCCTCTTTCCGTGCAGCAGAGTCATCAAAGAAGAAAAAGGACACCATCCTTTACCCCCCAACATTTGGGGAAGTGAAGTCGTTCTTTCAATTTGAAAGTAAGACCCCAACAGCTGACGTTAAAAAGCCAGAGTCTGTGACAACTGCGGGATACGGCGGCCCAGTACCCGCGCCCTTGCCATATCCAATGGCTTCCAGCAGCGCTGATCAAAGGCGATTGGGCGCCAGTGCTATTGATGGTTTGCCTGATCAAGCTACGGGCCGTCAAATCACCCTCTATCTGGAGCGACTATTGCGGAAACTGAAAGATAATCCAACGTGGCAAGGCGATGTTGTGGACCATCTCTCACACGAGCTAGCTTGGGGTAAAGCTATCTCAGGAGAGTTCGATGAACAACCACAGACCGTCTATTATCGATTATTAGGGCCTGCGAAGGAGGATTGCAGGGATGTACTTGTGACTCTGTTTCAGGCCAATAGCCTCGATGAAATCATCAACGACACAGGGGTCTCGATGATGGATATACAGTTGATAGAAAAGACAATGTCCCAGTTTGGCGCAAATCCATCAAGCATTGACCAGGTCAAAGCTTTTCTCGCTCAAAAGGTAGACCCTAACCCTGTCATAAACCCCCATGTTTCTCCAGCGGTGTTGGCAAATGGGTTTGTTCCAATACCTCCGGCACCTGTGCCACAGGCTCGTCCTGTTGCCGCACCGGCGGCTACGGCTGCACCGGTTGCGCCCAAGGCTGCTGCACCTGCTGCGGCTGCCGCGCCAAAGAAAGCGCCCACCAATCCAAATGGTGCTGCGAAAGGTAGAGCTCACAGAAGACCAGGACCAAAACGCTAATAGTGGAGAAAGTCGAGAAAGTGGAGAAAAGGCCATGGGTATAAACACCCTGTCGCCTGGTTGGCGGGCTTTTGCATACCGGTTATCCTGAATTCAGGATCGGGAGCAAAAGCCCTGATCGGGTTGGCCGAGCATGATCACGTTATTGGCCAGGAGACAGCACCCTTAAGACAGTGTTTGAACGCCGTCTTTCTTAAGGGTGCTTTTTTATGGGTGTACGGTTTTGGCCAACCGTTATTTACAAGACACGCATTCCCGGTTCAGCGCCATCATGGGGTTCCAGAATCCAGAGGTTATTATCACCCGGTCCTGCGGCCAATACCATGCCTTCACTGATGCCGAATGGCATTTTTCGGGGCTGGAGATTGGCCACCACAACCGTTAATTTGCCCATTAATGCTTCCGGGCTATAAGCGGCTTTAATCCCTGAGAAGACCTGACGGGTTTCTCCGCCAATGTCCAGTGTCAGTTTCAGCAGTTTTTTAGCGCCTTCTACGTGCTGGGCCTTCACTATTTTGGCAATGCGCAGATCCACTTTGGCAAAATCCTCAAAGGTAATGTCGTCGGCGATGGGGTCTTTCGTCAACCAGTTGTCCGCAGCAGGTGCTTTGGCCGGAGTCGCGGTCACTTGTTTTTCTTTACTGGCTTCTCCTTCTTTACTGGCTTCGATCATGGCGGTGACTTTATCGGCATCCACACGGGTCATTAGTGGCTTGAACGGGTTAACCTTGTGACTTAACAGCAGGGTGTGATTGTCTTGCCAGGTCAGTGGCGGCACATTGAGAAATGCCTCAGCACGTCCGGCCATCTCGGGAAGCACTGGCTTGAGGTAAATCATCAGCAAGCGGAACAGGTTAATGCCAGCAGTACAAATGGCGTGCAGTTGTTCATCCTTACCGGCTTCTTTGGCAATCACCCACGGCTTGCTTTCATCAATCCAGGCATTGGCCTGATCAGCCAATGCCATCACCTCACGCATGGCCTTGCTGAACTCACGGTTTTCATACAACCCGGCAATGGTATGGCTGGCTTGTTGGAACCTTGTCGTCAGCTCAGGCGCGCCATCAGAAGCGGACAGTTGCCCGTTAAAACGCTTTTTAATAAAGCCAGCACAGCGACTGGCAATATTGACCAGTTTACCCACCAGATCGGAATTAACGCGCTGGGTAAAATCGTCAGTATTAAAGTCTATATCATCAACCCGGTTAGACAGCTTGGCGGCGTAGTAATAACGCAGATACTCCGGGTCGAGGTGGTCAAGATACGTTCGGGCCTTGATAAACGTGCCGCGGGACTTGGACATTTTTTCGCCGTTTACGCCCACGTAACCGTGTACATTAACCCGGGTGGGGGCGCGGTAGTTTGAACCACGGAGCATCGCCGGCCAGAACAGGCAGTGGAAGTTAATAATGTCTTTGCCGATAAAATGGTGGACTTCACAGTGACTGTCTTTTTTCCAGTACTCGTCAAAGTCCAGATCATCCCGACGCTCACACAGGTGCTTGAAGCTGGCCATGTAGCCAATAGGCGCGTCGAGCCAGACATAAAAATATTTGTCAGACTCTCCGGGAATTTCAAAACCAAAGTAAGGGGCGTCGCGGGAAATATCCCAGTCCCGCAAACCGGCGTCGAGCCACTCGGCCAGTTTGTTGGCAATTTCATCCTCAATGGTGCCCGAGCGGGTCCACTGTTTGAGAAACGCGTCAAAATCAGACAACTTGAAAAAGAGGTGTTCACTGTCTTTTTCAACAGGTGTCGCTCCTGAGAGGGTTGAGCGGGCATTTTTCAACTCAGCCGGAGAGTAGGTGGCGCCGCACTGTTCACAGTTGTCACCGTATTGGTCGTCAGCGCCACACTTTGGGCAGGTGCCTTTTATATAGCGGTCTGCCAGAAATATCTGCCTTACAGGGTCAAAGGCCTGAGCGATAGAACGACTGGCGATATGTTCTTTTTCTTTTAATAACAGATAAATACTTTCAGAAAGTGTCCGATTTTCTTCAGAATGAGTAGAATGGTAGTTATCGAAGTCAATGTGAAAGTCACCAAAATCCCTCAGGCGCTCCTGATGGATCTTTGCCACATAAGCCTCCGGGGTCATGCCCTCTTTTTCGGCGTACAGGCTGATGGCCGTGCCATGGGCATCGTCAGCGCAGATATAAGTACAGGTGTGACCGGACAGCTTCTGGAAGCGTGACCAGATATCGGTTTGTATGGATTCCAGCAGGTGGCCCAGATGCAGTGGCCCGTTGGCGTAGGGCAGGGCGCTGGTCACCAGTATCTTGCGTTGGCTCATGGGCTGTGTTTCGACTCCAGTGAAAAGTCCGTCATTATACTGAAAATAGTGGATTTACACAGGGGGGCTTTACCGTCGCCGATACCCTTTGCGGGCCTGTTCGCAAAAAGCGTGAGCGATTAGCGCTGGTATGTTGTAGTGATCAGTGCGTACAATGGTAGGTTCACAAGCGTGTCCTGTACGCATTGTATCGCGCGCGGCTGAGCCGCACACTTTCTTGCCCATTTTGACGCGCTTCGTCGGCGCGTCACAGTATATAGACCAGAACCGGGAAGGCAGGTATTGTTGACTCTATGACAGACAATGATCACAAAAGACACAAGTTTATCCGCCAGTTAAATGCAGGGATTCCTACCTGGCAGGCCGATCGCATGGACGACTTGCCTGAAGAGTCCCCTCTGTTTATCCAAGGCAAACCGGTTGATAAATTCGTTCAAAAAAATGATGGGGCGCGTGTACAGCCTCTACCAAAAGATTTTGCGCCAAAGCCTGAGTTTTTAGAGTACCTTCAAGAATATGAGGGCATTCCACCTGAGTTTACCCTGAGTCAAGTGCCAGAGTTCAAGCTGTACTGGATGGAAAGAGGGGAGGCCAGACCTGTGTGGCAAAATGTCTTTAAAAACCATGTGATCTATCGCTGGAAGCAGAAACAAAGTGAAAAAAGCCAACGATCTGAACGCTCAACTGTTGAACAACTTACAGACACCAGCTGGCAGAACGATGACTGGTTCGAGCAGTTTGAAGACTAATGCTGAAGAAAAGTCAACAGGTAGCCCGTTATCTGATCAGCAAAGGGAAGCCTTAGGGCATGCGATCAACGCGCTTTTCAGGATGCTGGAGGACGCTTATCCCCATAGATTTCGTAGTGCTTTTCCTAAAGATGAAGACTACGTCAGAGCGAAACGCGTTTGGGAAAATGTCCTGAAGGAATTTAGCCCTCGTCGTATAATGCTGGCGGGTAAAAAAGCCATTTCATCTTCGTCAAAGTACATGCCTGACCTGGCGGGAATCAGAGCTTTATGTCAGCCCAGCTTCGATGAAATGGGGCTGAAGGAGCCTTTACAGGCATACTATGAAGCCTGCCGGGCACCGGTGCGCACGCGGGAATATTCCTGGTCACATCTGGCGGTGTATCTGGCCGCCCGGGAAACGGGCTGGCTGACACTGTCCGCTCAGGAGCAGCGTATTGCTTATCCGGTCTTTGAGCGCAATTACAGCATTATCTGCAATCGCGTGCTTGATGGTGAAGACCTGGAAGCCACCATTGCCCTGGGGATTGAAGACAGCAGAACCAAAGCCCTGTTTCGTCAGGCTGATGAAGCAGCCGATCAGTCACAACGGCAGCTCATGGCCGAGCAGGGTATTGACCCTGATAATGGCAAGGCCGCGCGTGAGAAACTCAAACTCGCCTTGAAAACCTGATAGCCACCCGTACAATGCCCTCCCTGACACGTTGAATTGATGCGCCCCTCACCGGGCGCTGCTGCGCAGGAGTTCCATAAATGAATCAGCCTAACCGTCCGGCCATTGAAGCAGCTATTCGATCGTACCAGGACCCTTATCTGCGACAGGACTTACTGGCGGCTGAGTGTGTTCAGCGGCTCCGGGTAGAGGGCAGCAAGGTCAATTTGTCTGTCAGGTTGGGCTATCCGGCAGACGGACTCTGTTCAGGGATTGCTGAGCTACTGCGTTATAAGCTGGAAGCGGTAGAAGGCGTAGAGCACGCTAGCGTAGCGGTTGACTGGCAGGTGGCTTCAGGCCCCGTTCAGGGTAACCTCGAAGCCATGGCATCGGTGAAAAACGTGATTGCCGTGGCCTCTGGCAAAGGGGGCGTGGGTAAGTCCACCACAGCAGCAAACCTGGCACTGGCCCTGGCAGCAGAAGGGGCTAGAGTGGGTGTATTGGATGCGGATATTTATGGCCCGAGCATGGGACAAATGTTTGGCATTGCTGAAGGTAAACGACCAGCGGTCAACAATGAGACGTTTTTTGTCCCTCTGGCAGCCCATGGTATCGAGCTGATGTCCATGGCATTTCTTTTAACAAAAGACACGCCCGCTGTCTGGCGAGGCCCTATGGTCAGTGGTGCCTTATTGCAGCTACTGACGCGGACCCTTTGGGATGAGCTTGACTATCTGGTGATTGACTTACCACCGGGTACAGGGGATATCCAGTTAACATTGGCGCAAAAAGTACCGGTGACCGGCAGCGTCGTTGTCACCACACCACAGGACCTGGCGTTGATTGACGCGAAAAAAGGCATCGAGATGTTTCACAAGGTGGGCATTCCCGTTTTGGGAATCATTGAAAATATGGCTATGCATGTGTGTTCACAGTGCGGTCACAGGGAACCTGTTTTCGGTGAAGGCGGTGGCACAACGATGGCGCGGGAATATGGTGTTGAGCTGCTGGGGTCACTGCCGCTTTCGTTGATGATTCGTGAGCAGGCTGATGGGGGAAAACCGACGGTTGTCGCCGAGCCTGAATCACAAATCACCCTGATCTATCGTGATATGGCCCGTCACCTGTCGGCGGCTTTGTCCCTGCGCAATCAGCGCGCTCAGGCTGCACCGACCATTTCTGTCAGTGACGATTAACAATCGTCGCACCGCCATTTCATGGTCTTCAGGAGACGTTTGAAAGTTGTCCGGCAATAACGGTTTGGTCACGTAACTGATAACTGCCCTGTGTATTGTTCAAGCAGCAAAACGTGGGATAAGTCAGGACTACGGATTGTAGCCGCGAACCTTTCAATACTATAATGACGCGACTTTTCTCACTGGTGTTATACCATGACGCGACAGATTGATACGGATGTAATCATCATTGGTGGCGGTATTGCCGGCCTGTGGTTGCTTCGTACGTTAAGCCTGAAAGGCTATAAGGCTGTTCTGTTGGAAAATAATGTTCTCGGTGGCGAGCAAACCAGCAAGTCTCAGGGGATTATCCATGGCGGCACCAAATATACGCTATCAGGCACGTTGACCGGGGCGGCACAGTGCATAGCGGGTATGCCCGATCGCTGGCGTAAAGCCCTGGCCGGTGAAGGCGAGATTGACCTCACTCAAGCCACTGTATTATCTCCATACCATTATCTTTGGTCGCCCGGTGGACTGGGGTCAAGACTGACGTCTTTTTTTGCCAGCAAGGCACTGCGGGGTCGTGTTGTTCCTTTAAAGCCTGAGCAATTTCCAGCCATTTTCCGGCAGAAGGACTTCAACGGTAAAGTCTATCAACTGAATGAATTGGTTCTGAATATTCCATCCGTAGTAAAAACCCTGGTCAGCTCTCTGGAAAACCGGTGCATCAAGGTTGACTGGCAGAAAGACACCCGGCTGCTGGCAGAAAACGGGCAAATCCAGCATATTGCTGTTGAGCAGGGGGGATCGACCTTGCGACTGACAGCAAAACGCTTTGTTACCACTGCCGGTGAAGGAACAGCGGCACTGATGAAACTCTGGGGGATCAGCCACCCTGAAATGCAACTAAGGCCCCTGCATATGCCCATGGTGAAGCACCGTCATCCTGATCCGGTATTTGCCCACTGCATTGGCACAAAGCCTGAACCCCGGCTGACCATTACCAGTCATCCGGCAAATAACGGCGAAACGGTGTGGTACCTCGGTGGTAAAATAGCAGAAGAAGGCGTTAATCAGTCAGAAGCGGATTTAATTGCCAGCGCAAAAAAAGAACTCTCCGCGTTATTTCCCTGGGTGAGTTTTGAGCAGGCACAGTGGGGTACCCTCAAGGTTAACCGGGCTGAGCCAAAACAAGGTGGGCTGTCACGTCCTGATTCTGCCTTTTGTCAAGGGGTCGGTAATGGCATCGTCACCTGGCCCACCAAGCTGGCACTGGCACCAGATCTGTCTGATGAGGTGGTCAAGCTGTTGAACGACGGTGGTATTTCACCCTCCGGCAACGATGATTTTACCCTGCCTGCCACCGTGTCGCGGCCCTCCTTTGCCCCCCCTTTCTGGAGTGAGTGTTTTGACTGAATCTCTGGTACTTGAACAACGGGTTATTCCTGGCACGACTATCAGCGTGTCCCCTTTAGGTCTCGGTACGGTAAAGATAGGCCGGGATCAGCAGGTGAAATACCCCGAAGGCTTTACCATTCCTGATGACAATACTGTGCTCAGGCTACTGGATTTGTGCCAGTCACGGGGTATCAATCTACTCGATACCGCACCGGCCTACGGCAGCAGTGAGCAGCGGTTAGGCAAACTATTGGGGCATCGTCGAAAAGACTGGGTTATTTGCGCGAAGGTGGGTGAAGAATTTGAACGAGGACAATCCCGGTTTGATTTTTCTCCTAAGCATATCCGCCTCAGTGTTGAGCGAAGTCTGAAACGCTTGAAGACAGATTACCTCGATATAATGCTGGTACACTCATCCGGTGATGATGTGGCGATCATTCATCACTCCGGCTGCCTTGAGACACTGGCAGCATTAAAAAAAGAAGGGCTGGTTCGTGCCACTGGCATGTCCACTAAAACCGTTGAGGGAGGTATCCTGGCACTGCAATCATCAGACATTGGGATGGTCACTTATAACCTCAATGATCAAGGCGAAAAACCAGTGCTTGACTATGCCAGGCAACATCAAAAAGGGATACTGGTGAAAAAAGCCCTGGCCAGCGGCCATGTGTGTTTGACAGGACAAGATCCGGTGTTTGAAAGTATGAGGCTGGTTTTTTCGCACCCGGCGGTATCATCTGCTGTGATTGGGACAATTAACCCAATGCATCTTGAAAGTAACATTAATGCTTATTTGACGGCTTGTGCCTCGAACCCGTAGCGTTGTTTGCCCAGTCACTTCAGAGCTGTTGCCAATAAATACTGAGACCGTTACCCCGGCTGGCGAAGCCCATTAAATTCATGGGAACTGACATCAGTCGGCTTGATTGAGAGGGTTTCAAGCCACAGGTTCTGTCAACGTGATGCCTGGACAAAACCTGACCGTTTGCGGAAGGTGCCAGGGAGAAAGGCACCAACAGCATCACTTACCTGAACGTTAGCTGACTATTGCACACCCCTTCATCAAAAACTTGAGAGTCAAGTAATAACTTCTATCCTATAGACAGGTGATTTCGAGAAAATAACGAGTGTATTGCGATGGCTTGCTTTTGACGTTTTATGGGAGGGTTGATCATGGTATTCAATAAAAAAAGCGCTAAGCTATGGGCCCAATTCATTTCTGTTTCTTTGATAGCTTTTTCTGGTTTGCTGTATGCTGACCCGGCAACATGGGTCATCATCGGTGGAGATAATGATAAAACTATTAAAGCGAATACGCGGAAGGTTATTCGTGCTTTAGGCTTTAAACAGGCAGAATCAATAAAGCTACTGACAGACTCAGTGCCACGTTCAGAAAAAGAAAAACAACATGCGGCAATTAATCAGTTTATCGCCATGATTGACTTAGCCAAACCTGTTGTGCTAACCAGAAAGGGAGAAATAGGACAATTAACGTTTAATAAAAACAATGATGGTTCCATTTCCGCAGGTTTCGTTTTAGATAATGGGCAAAACACTGGCACAGTGGAAACAGAAAAAGCCATTGTACTGGCAGGAAGCGATATTTCAACATGGGATACAAATGCATTAGTTAAAAGTCTTGGTCTTTCCGGGGATGAAATACAGAAAAACCCCATAAAAAAAGAAATAACCGTGAAAACCTTTTTTGCCGCTTTCGCGGGATTTAATGAAAAACTGGCAGATTTTTTTGGTAGCGGCCTTGACAATCGAGGGGGTAGCGAATGGGAAAACACAGTGACTATAGCGATTGTACCAACGAGTAAAAAAATAAACTATTACGATAGTGGGCGTTATTTTTACAGAAAAAAAAGACCCGGAAAATTCTATAAAGCCTTAGGGATCAGCATTACTGAAAAAGCGGAAGATACGCCAGGGGTTATTGCTGGAATCTGGCTGTGTCCTCAAGGCCAGACGACATTTACCCATACCTCACAATTTGTGCTTATGCCAGGGGTTACGCGCAAAATAACGAAAGGTGGATGGGCTTATACCCATGTAAGTCTAGGTGGAAATAGCCAAGCGTTTAATGATTATTTTAACCTTAAAAAACCAACAGAATCCAAATTTGATATTGATAAGGTCTTTGCCCCAAAAGAGCGACCAGAGTTTTTTTTCTATGAGCTGATGAAAGCGCTTGGCTTGAAGTATGCCGCCCTGACCGGGGAAGTCGTCACATCCATTGATCAAAATCTCACGGGGTTTATCGGTGAAAACGTGGATTTGTCAGATCATGGTGACAGTATCTATATAACCGATAGCGAACAAGCCTCAGGTAATGTAACGATACTGTTTTTGCCTGAGGGGGTAACGGAAAAAATGCTGGACATTCCTGAAGGCGATAAGGCATCAGTAAAAGCTCAGCTGAAAAATGAAGAACGAACGCTCCCAGGCGACGATGCTATCTATGAAGACCCTACCCATAAATATCATGCTGGTAATGGCAAAGATTTTTTTCATTCCAAGAGGTATAGCGACGCGTTTTTAACATACAGTGGAGAATAATAAAGCAATAACAACCGTCGATACGAAAATCACACAGTTAAAGAAACCTGCAAACTGAAACGCACGCCCTGGCCTGCTTATGCCACTGATGCCACTGATGCCACTGAGGTTAATGGCCTCGCCATTTTCCCGGACGGGTCAACGCCGTATACAGCGCTTCATTCCCATATCACCATCAGAACCCTGGGTTCACAATGGGTCAAACTTGTCGCCGTTTCCACCGGGAAGTAAACGCCCTGACTGATGTGGTTCACCTCATCAGTTTTACAATTAACCTTTCTATAATACGTCATATGACGTATTATAGAAAAATCACCTGTTTAACCAACCACCCGTACTTTTGTATATTATTCTAGGAGCCTGACCGAGAATAGCGCCCGTAGCGAGGATTACGAGAAATTGAGGATAAAAATTTCTGCTTCTGAGGATAATAGTGGGGCTATTTGACGAAGAAGCAGGAATTTTTAGACCAATTTATCGCAACCGCAGTAGGGTAGTCTATTTTCGGACAGGCTCCCAGATACCATAAAACAAATAAGAAGGAAGAGGGAAAGGTTATGTCTATAAAATTTGACGGATCGACTGTTAGGCTTTCTGGTCTCGACGCTGCCAGGTTCCTTTATAAAGAAGGGCACGGATTAAAAAAAGCCTTTATGGGCCTATTTAATGGAATGAAAGTCACACGCGCCCACTACGACACTTTCTACCACAAACACAAGAACACCAGTATTACAAAAGAGCGCGATGCGGTAAAAATGATTCATGATCGAAACATAGAACGTTCAGGCGTTACTTTTGCTGAAGAGGATACTTACCACGGGGCTGGCAAAAAAGATCGGGATTACGACGAAAATAGCGAAAGAGCGCTGAATTTCTCACGATACAACCTACAATTTTCTGATAAAAAATTGGCTAAACGCTTTGCTCAGGATGAGTTATTTCTATTAATAAAAGACAGGTTCGAACGTGAAGGTTTACCCTTGTCTACGTTAGATGAAAAAAACGCTGAAGAGATAATGAAAATCCTTGTTGCGTCAACTATTTTTACGCCTGCTGAATTAGCCGATATTAGAGAGAACCTGGGTGATGAATTAGACACATCACCCTACTGGAAATAGAGTTCATTCACTGGATTTAGGCGGTGGTGGCGCATCTTCAGGCTTAGCGGGCGCGGCTGGCTCGTGGGCCACTTTGCTGTTGGAACTGCCCAGTAATCCGAAAGTCAGTGTACTGAGAATTGATGGATCTACATCAGAAAACACCTTGTATCCGATAAAGTTGCCGTCTTTATCCAGGGCTGGGCTATTGGGGTAGTTCAGGCGCAGGGTCTCCAGCGCTTCATTGGCAGGATCAACCAGTCCCAGATGCTGGTAGCCTTCAACCATAATCGCCAGTGCTTCCGGTACAGAAGGAGTTTCCTGCATATTCTCAACAACATATTTACCGCGGTTTACAGCAGCGACAAACCCTTTGCGTTTGAGATAATAATTAGCCACATGCACTTCATAAGCCGCCAGACGATTACGAAGCGCAACCATTCGTTGACGGGCATCAGGTACGTATTGGCTGTCAGGGTAACGGCGCAGTAATTCAGCGAATTCATTAAAGGACTGGGTTGCCTGACCAGGGTCTCGG
The DNA here is from genome assembly GCF_031528575.1 of Candidatus Sororendozoicomonas aggregata. NCBI lineage: Bacteria > Pseudomonadati > Pseudomonadota > Gammaproteobacteria > Oceanospirillales > Endozoicomonadaceae > Candidatus Sororendozoicomonas > Candidatus Sororendozoicomonas aggregata. The sequence goes on along the minus strand of NZ_JAVLSP010000010.1, from coordinate 36,584 downwards.
CGGGTCATATCCAGGGGCAGGTATCGCTCTAAAATGCTCACTGACGCGGTATTGAGAGCCAGCCCTTTCAAGTAATACGCATAATCCGCATTAGGATTTTGTGGATGCAACCGGATAAAACGATCAGCGGCGGCCCGGGATGCCTCAGGCTCAGCATTCATGTAATAGGCATAGATAATATCGAGCTGCGCTTGCTCGGCAAAAGCACCAAAGGGATAGCGCGACTCCAGCGTGCGTAGCAATTTAATGGCTTGCGAATAGTGGCTTTTGCCAAGTGCCGTGTTAGCCATTTGATAGATGTCGGCCTCAGAGAGGTTTTCCGGCAGTTTGTCTTTATCCGGATTTGAGGCGCAGCCAACCATTACCATTGCCAGAAACAGCAATGGCAGGACACGGGAGAGGGGGTTTTTCAGTGTTGTCATGGCGTTGTAAAGTTTCCGTACTCCGGCACTGGTTAGTGGAAATAGGGCATAACGTTTGTCATTCGGGAATTTTCTGCTGCTATGGTAAACTGTCAGCCGCTTATTTCATAGGGCGTACTCAGCGTTTAAGAGTACAGACCTTAATTTAACCACAGTCAACCGCAAAACCAAAATGAGTTCCTTACCCAATGGGTGAAATGATTCAACAGACTGCCCTTGTGCCAGAGAGGCAAGGAGGTCGCCGCCTTGACCAGGTCGCCACAGGCTGCTTTCCAGACTACTCCCGCTCCAGAGTGCAAAGCTGGATCAAATCGGGGGCTTTACGGGTAGACGGCAAACAGGGCAGAGCCAAAGATAAAGTGCGCGCCAGACAAGTGCTGACACTGATAGCTGAACTCGAGAGTGACAAGCGCTGGGAACCTGAAGCCATTCCCCTGAACATTGTCTTTGAAGATGCCCACGTTCTGGTTATTAATAAACCGGCTGGATTGGTGGTTCACCCTGGTGCTGGCAATTATTCAGGGACATTGCTTAATGGGCTGTTACATCATGAGCCGGCGCTATCAAAGATCCCTCGCGCGGGTATTGTGCATCGGCTGGATAAAGACACCACAGGCTTGATGGTGGTGGCAAAAAACCTACAGGCCCAGGCGAATCTGGTGAACCAATTGCAGGCCCGCACGGTCAAGCGGGAGTATGAAGCTGTTGTGCAGGGTCTGATGACACGTGGCGGAAACGTCGAAAAGCCCATTGGTCGTCACCCCTCTAACCGGTTGAAAATGGGTGTTATCGCCAGCGGTAAATATGCCGCCACGCAATACCGCCTGATAGAGCGGTACCGGGCGCATACCCATATCAAGCTACAATTGGAAACAGGGCGAACCCATCAAATCCGCGTCCATATGGCACACCTGCGCTTCCCTTTGATTGGCGATCCACTGTATGGGCGGAGCTTGCGTTTACCGAAAAAATGCGGCGACACGTTAAAAGAGCAATTACAAGGGTTTCGTCGCCAGGCGCTGCATGCCAGGCAACTGGGTTTGATTCACCCCGATACCCAAAAACACATGCAATGGGAGGTACCACTGCCCGATGATATGGTAGCTCTACTGGTTGCGTTACAACAAGACAGGGAGACCATCCATGAACAGACACCTGGCGAATGAGCAGTACCTGATGGCAGACTGGCCCGCGCCAGCATCTGTGCAGGCATTTACCACGCTGCGCTCTGGCGGCGTCAGCAGCGGTGCTTACGCACGCTTTAACCTCGGGCTCCGCTCAGGGGATGCCTTGGCTTCCGTAACAACAAACCGGCAGCGGCTGATGGATGACTGGGGCTGGTCACACCCTCCTCAATGGCTTGAACAAGTCCATGGCGCTGAGGTGGTGACAGCTCAACCTGACGGGCAGGAACGCCAGGGTGATGCCGTAGTATCAACGGAAGTAGAACAACCTTGTGTGGTGTTAACGGCGGACTGTTTGCCGGTGTTGTTCTGTCATACGGCAGGAACAGTCGTAGCTGCTGCCCATGCTGGCTGGAAGGGGCTGGCAGCCGGTGTACTGGAGAACACGGTAAAGGCCATGCGGTGCTCACCCGCACAGATAATGGCCTGGTTAGGTCCAGCCATCAGCCAGCCATGTTTTGAGCTAGGGCCAGAGGTAAGGGAGGCGTTTGTACAAAAAAATCCAAAGATGGCCGACGCGTTTGTGGCGGGAAAGGCTGACCGCTGGCATGGCGATCTTTACCAGTTGGCACGGCTGGCACTGAACACGGCAGGCGTCACGCAGGTATACGGCGGTGGTTTTTGTACGGTGACTGACGACCAGCGATTTTTTTCCTATCGTCGCGATGGTCAGGCCAGTGGACGAATGGCGGCTGTTATCAGTCTTCGGAAGTCAACAGACCAGTGATCACAGAGGACAACCAGAAGATTCTTTGCCGTGTAGCTTGTTCATCACGCGTTGTTTATATCGTAAGAAGTTGTTGATGATCTTTTGTGAACAGTAAAACCAATAGAGATTATGAACAGCTTCCAAGGAGCCTGTCGGACTTATGCTTTCGAGCATAACATTCAGTAGGGCGAGTGAGAATTTTCGATCAATTTGTGCGAATAGTTGACCTGTTTAAGCAAATTGATCGGAAATTCTGGCCGCGCTTTCTCGCACTTTCTCGCACTTTCTCGCACTTCCTGGATTTCAGGCCGAAATTGTCTTAAGTCCGACAGGCTCCAAGGGGGGGGGTAAATGATGAAAAACGCTAAGCCATCGCTCAGCTTACTGGTTAGCCTGTTAATGTTTCCACAAATTATTGAAACCATATACAGTCCGGCATTGACAGACATTACGCGCCACTTTTCGGTGAGTGCCGCTGACGGCGGTCAGACATTATCCATCTACTTTATCGCGTTTGCCCTGGGGGTGGTTTTCTGGGGCCGTTTGTGTGATGTGCTGAGCCGACGCGCGGCTATGCTGGGCGGCCTGCTTTGTTATGCGGCAGGGGTTTTTCTGGCTGTTTATGCTGAAGACTTTGCCCTGTTTATGGTGGCAAGGGCATTGGCCGCTTTCGGGGCATCGGTGGGGTCTATTGTAACGCAGACGGTATTACGTGACAGTTTTACCGGATCAGCCCTGGGAAAAGTCTATGCCCACATGGGGATAGCCATTGCCATCAGTCCGGTCATTGGTTTTTTGGCCGGTGGTCTTCTAACGGCCTGGAGTGGCTACCAGGCGGTGCTTTGGCTTTTATGTATGTTAGCGCTAGCGCTGTTATGCTGGAGTGGCATTAGCCTGCCTGAAACCCGCCCTGCAACCCGTCATCGGGAATCCTTGTGGCAATCCCTTGCCAAACTGGCCACTGACGGCCAGCTTTGGGGGCATGCCGCGCTTGTTGCCCTGTTTAATATCATCCTCTTCAGCTACTACAGCCTGGCACCTTTTCTATTTCAACAACTGGGCCTGAGCACTCAAGTCTTTGGTTATTCCGGCTTGCTGCTAGGAGGAGCCGCATTTATCGGGGGCCTTATCAACAAGCGCATAGTGGCTAAAGGGACAGCCCATCGGAAAGTCGTTTGGCTGGGTATTTTATCTTCAGCGATGGGCGCGGTGGGGGTTATAGCGCTGCAGGGAACTCTGGCGTTTCTTATCCCTGTCGTTCTGGTGGTGGCCGGCTTTGGTCTGGTGATCCCTAACGTCTTAAGTGTCGCACTGAAAAACTATCAACCTATCGTTGGTACGGCCGGTGCCTGGTTAGGGCTGCAATACTACCTGATGATTGGTGTTGGCTTATGGCTGGCCAGTATCAGCCAGAACTATGGGCTGACACTGATTGTTTGTGTGGTGCTGGCTATTTTGGTGCAGTCACGTTTGAAAACAGACGATAACATCTAACCGTGTTTTTCCTTTCGCCCTGAACAGGGTTGCACAATAGCATTAACCTGTTTTGCTGCTCAAACTGGCAATAAAAACCCCCTGGCCAGGTCAGGTCAGGGGGTTTTTAAACACGCTCAAGGGTTAACCACCAAAGTCGTCCAGTAGAATGTTATCTTTCTCAACACCCAGATCCGTCAGCATGTTAATTACTGCCTGGTTCATCATCGGTGGGCCACACATATAGAACTCACAGTCTTCAGGCGCGGCATGATCTTTCAGGTAATTTTCCAGTAATACCTGGTGGATAAAGCCGGTCTTGCCTTCCCAGTTATCCTCTGGCTGCGGGTCAGACAGCGCCAGATGCCAGGAAAAGTTCGGGTTTTCTTCGGCCAGCTTGTTGAACTCATCCACGTAGAACGCTTCGCGCAAAGAGCGTGCTCCGTACCAAAAGGAGATCTTACGTTTGGAGGACAAACGCTTAAGCTGGTCAAAAATATGGGAACGCATCGGCGCCATACCAGCGCCTCCGCCCACAAAGACCATTTCGTTATCAGTCTCCTTGGCGAAGAACTCACCAAAAGGACCATAGACTGTCATCTTGTCGCCTGGCTTGAGGTTAAAGACGAAAGAAGACATCTGCCCTGGCGGGATTTCAGGGCCAGCACCCGGAGGCGGTGACGCCACACGAATGTTAAACTTCAAAAGGCCTTTTTCTTCAGGATAGTTAGCCATGGAGTAAGCGCGGATCACCGGCTCCGTCACCTTTGACTTGAACTGCCACAGGTTAAACTTGTCCCAGTCACCGCGATACTCTTCCTGAATATCGAAATCTTTGTAGTCTACTTCGTGAGCAGGGGCTTCCAGCTGCACGTAGCCACCCGCACGAAAATCAACGTTCTCACCTTCAGGCAACCTCAGCGTCAGCTCTTTAATGAAAGTCGCGACATTGTCGTTAGAGACAACGTCACATTCCCACTTCTTAACACCAAAGAGTTCTTCTTCCACCTCGATTTTCATGTCCTGCTTAACGGCCACCTGGCAGGACAAACGCCACCCTTCTTTTTCTTCGCGCTTGGTGAAGTGAGAGCGTTCTGTGGGCAGCATTTCGCCCCCGCCATCGAGCACTTTACACTTACACTGGGCACAGGTACCGCCACCACCGCAGGCAGAGGGCAGGAAAACACCACTGCCTGCCAGCGTCGTCAGCAACTTACCTCCGGCAGCTGTAGTGACACGTTTTTCAGGGTCATCATTAATGTTAATGGCCACGTCCCCCATACTCACCAGTCGTGAGCGCGCGGCAAGGATCACGGCTACCAGCGTCAGCACGATAACCGAGAACATGACCACACCCATGAGGATGATTTGCGAATCAGTCATAAATCTATCTCGTCCTATTGGGTATTCGGGCAACCATCAGGCTATACCCGACCCGGTTACTGGTTACAGCTGTACGCCGGAAAATGACATAAAGCCCAGAGACATCAGGCCAACCGTAATAAAGGTAATGCCCAACCCGCGCAGCCCCTGAGGTACATCACTGTATTTGAGTTTTTCACGAATCCCCGCCAGCGCGGCAATCGCCAGTGCCCAGCCAGTACCCGCACCTACGCCATAGACGACACTTTCACTAAAGTTATAGTCGCGCTGAACCATAAACAACGCCGCTCCCATGATGGCGCAGTTCACGGTAATCAGTGGCAGAAAGACGCCCAGGGCGTTGTACAGCGACGGCACATATTTATCCAGAAACATTTCCAGAATCTGTACCAGCGCGGCGATAACACCGATGTAAGTGATCAGACCAAGAAAGCTCAGATCAACACCTGGCATCAGGGTACCGTCTTTAAGGATGTGTTGATAAATCAGATTGTTAATAGGCGTCGTTACCGCCAATACAACGACAACGGCCACACCCAGACCCAGGGCCGTTTTAACCTGTTTGGACACCGCCAGGAAGGTGCACATACCCAGAAAGAAAGCCAGTGCCATGTTTTCCACGAACACGGCTTTCACGAACAGTGAGATTAAATGTTCCATGGATTAATGGGCCTCGCTAAACTGGGTATTGGGCGCAATGTTGAATTCTGGCGCTTCAACCTGCTCGGTCTTCCAGCTGCGCACGGCCCAAATCAGCAAGCCTATCAGGAAGAACGCACTCGGTGCCAGCAGCATCAGGCCATTAGGCTGATACCAGCCACCGTTGTTAACGGTGGGCAGAATTTCCACACCAAACAACTTACCGGCACCGAGCAACTCGCGGAAGAAAGCCACGGTCAACAAAACACAACCGTAGCCCAGGCCATTACCCAGCCCGTCCAGTGCCGATCGCAGGGGTGGGTTTTTCATGGCGAAGGCTTCAGCGCGCCCCATAACGATACAGTTGGTAATAATCAAACCCACAAACACCGACAGTTGTTTACTGATGTCGTAAGCATACGCTTTCAACAACTGGTCAACCACGATGACCAGCGAGGCAATAACCGTCATCTGACAGATAATACGAATACTGCCCGGAATCTGGTTACGGATCAGCGATACAGCAAAGTTAGAACAGGCCGTTACGCCCATTACCGCCAGTGCCATCACCAGCGATACCTGCATACTGGTCGTCACCGCCAGCGCTGAACAGATACCAAGAATCTGTAGCGTGATGGGGTTGTTGTTGACCACTGGCTGTAGCAGGATGTCTTTCGTTTTCTCGGACATTATGCGCTCCCCGCTTTCAGGTTATTAATGAACGAGGCAAATCCATTTTTACCCATCCAGAAGTGAATAAGGTTGGAAACACCGTTACTGGTCAGTGTGGCACCCGCCAGGCCATCTACCTGATACTTGGCAGAGGGGCTGCTGTTGTCTGCGATCCCTTTGATGACGCTGAGCTTGACATCACCATTAGCGTCGTACACTTCCTTGCCAGGCCACTTGGCCTTCCAGACAGGATTATCTACTTCGCCACCGAGTCCGGGTGTTTCAGCATGCTCATAGAAACCCAGGCCGGCAACCGTTTCCAGATCGCCGTCAAGCGCTAAAAAGCCATACAGCGTAGACCATAGTCCATAACCGTGTACCGGAAGAATCAGGGTTTGCAGCTGGTCCTGCTTCTCAATCAGATATACCTTGGCGATATTGGCCTGACGCTTGATTGATGCAATATCTTCAGCGCTGCTCAGGGCATGGGAGGCTTTCGGGTCTTTCGCGGCCAGACGCTGGTCGTACGCATCAACGGCAGCTGGCGTAGCATCAACAAACCTGCCGGTTTCAAGATCCACCAGTTTCGGCGTGATCTGGCTGAACAACCTGCTGACATCGTCCACACTCAAACTCTTGGCATCCGGTGCCAGACCAGAGATCGCCAGAATGCTACGCTGCAGGTTGACTGATTCATTCAGCTTCTGCTTGGGTTTCAGAAAAACCGCCGCAGAGGAAACCATGATGGAACATACCAGCGACAACAGAATAGTAACAAATAACGTTCTGCCAATCGTGTCATTCGACTTATTCGACTTAGCCATTAGAACGCGCCTCCCGACGTTTCACATTTGCTTCCACCACAAAGTGGTCAATCAGCGGGGCAAACAGGTTTGCAAACAAAATAGCCAGCATCATACCTTCCGGGAACGCGGGGTTAACCACACGAATCAATATGACCATGACACCAATCAAAATACCGTAGAACCAGCGACCTGTATTGGTCATGGCAGCGGATACCGGGTCTGTGGTCATAAAGATCAGGCCAAAGGCAAAACTACCCAGCACCAGATGCCAGTACCAGGGCATATTGAACATGGGATTAGTGTCAGAGCCAATCATATTAAAGAGGGTTGACAGGGCAATCATACCTAGCAAGGTGCCGGCAACAATGCGCCAGGATGCCACCCGACTGAGCAGCAGGACTGCCCCTCCGATAAAGATAGCCAGGGTAGAGGTTTCACCAATGGAGCCTTGCATGGTGCCGAGGAAGGCCTGCCACCAGGTAATGTTATGGTTGACCAGGCTATCAATACCCCCCTGCTGCGCCAGGCTCAGCGCGGTGGCACCGGAGAAACCATCGGCGGCTGTCCATACCAGGTCACCGGAGAGTTGAGCCGGGTAGGCAAAGAACAGGAAGGCCCGGCCAGCCAGGGCAGGGTTCAGGAAGTTCTTACCCGTACCACCGAACACTTCTTTACCAATCACCACCCCGAAGGAAATACCGAGAGCAACCTGCCATAATGGAATACTTGGCGGCAAAATCAGGGCAAAAAGCACCGACGTCACAAAGAAACCTTCGTTGACCTCGTGGCGACGGATCACCGCAAACAGCACTTCCCAGAAACCACCCACAATAAATGTGGTCGCATAGATGGGAATAAAATACACCGCGCCATAGATCAGGTTATCAATGACGCTCGACGGATCATTGCTTGTCAGCATGGCAATCAGGGCACCATGCCAGTCGTCTGCCACAGACATACCCGCGGCAATGGCGGTGTTTGCCTGATAACCCACATTCCACATACCAAAGAACATGGCCGGAAAAGTACAGAGCCACACCAGCCCCATCACCCGCTTCATGTCAATCGCGTCACGCACATGACTGGTGTTGTTGGTCACATTCGGTGGGCTATAGAATAATGTATCTACCGCCTCATACAAGGCATAATATTTGTCGTACTTGCCACCTTTGATAAAGTGGGGTTCCATTGAATCCAGTAATTTTCGCAGCGCCATGCCTTACCCCTCGACCTCAATGCGTGTCAGATTCTCGCGCAGGACAGGACCATATTCGTACTTACCTGCACAGACGTAACTGCACAGAGCAAGATCCTCCTCTTCCAGCTCCAGTACGCCCAGTCGCTGGGCTGTCTCCGTATCACCTACCAAGATGGCACGCAACAACTGGGTAGGCAGGATATCCAACGGCATCACGCGCTCGTAGTTCCCTACAGGAACCATGGCCCGTTCACTGCCGTTTGTGGTCGTGGTGAAATCAAACAAACGACGCGGGTTAAAACGGGAGAACAGCAAATTCAGTGTTGAATGGCGATCCATGGTCGGGTTCAGCCAGTGTATAAATGAACGCTCAGTGCCTTCTTTCAACACAGACACCTGTCCATGGTAACGACCAAGAAACGCAAAAGGCCCCTCCGCTTTGCGACCACCAAGAACAGATCCGCTAATAATACGGTTTTTACCGCTTTCCAGTTCACCTGCGGTCAACTCTTCAAGGTTGGCACCCACACGGGTTCGCACCAGCCGCGGTTTTTCAACCTGTGGGCCTGCCAACGAAACAACACGATCAGTAAACAACGTGCCAGTGGTAAACAACTTACCCACGGCAATCACATCCTGATAACCCATCTGCCACACGGTTTTAGTGGCAGAAACCGGATCAAGGTGATGAATATGAGTGCTTGGCAGCCCCGCCGGGTGAGGGCCGGCAAACTCTTCCGCATTGGCAATACCGGCAGGAATGCAGGCACCGGGCGCTTTACACAAAAATATTTTCCCGCCACACAGCTTGCCCAGTAAATTAACCCCCCGCTCAAACGCTTCAGTATGCTCAGCAATGATAACTTCAGGATTCGCCGCCAGCGGGTGAGTATCAATGGCGGTCACAAAGATGGAATTAGGTCGAGAGCCTAAAGCAGGCACCTTGCTGAAAGGCCGGGTCCGCAGGGCCGTCCACAACCCTGCGTTATTCAGGTTTTCCTCTACCTGTTCCGCCGTCAGGTCAGACAACGCTTCAGCCGGGAAGGAAGCAAAAGTTTCTTCCTCATGACCATCAACATCTATAACAATAGACTGCAGTACACGCTTTTCACCACGATGAATGGCTGAAACGACACCAGCAGCGGGCGCCGTGAAGCGAACTCCAGGTGTTTTTTTGTCCGTGAAAAGCAACTGCCCTTTTTTAACTCGATCACCCACAGCCACGGCCATTGTGGGTTTCATGCCCACATAGTCAGACCCGATTACAGCGACAGAACGCAAGGTTCTGCCGTCCGTAATGGTCTGATCCGGCGATCCTGAGATCGGGAGATCCAGACCCTGTTTGATTTTTATCATACCTTTCGCCTAATCAATCAATTGGAGGCCAAAAAAGAAAAGAGAATGTCGCCCGGCGATCTTCGCAGTTATAAGACAGTGATTGAGAGTCTTGCGGGAAGGCCATAAATACGCCAGACACAGAGATGGGCCGCCCTTGTTTGAATCGCGGCCTACAACCTTCTTTCAGACAACTATCAGACAACTATCAGACAACTATGTAACCGCTTCAATGCTTACCACATTATTCTAGACGATGCATCGCAGCGGCTGTCCTGTCATTGGAAAATCGCCGATGAAAAATTGTTGGGGCATTATATCGGTTGTGACGCGCAGTTGCTATAGTGTTGACCGGCACCAAAGTGAACGACTCTCCTTTAAAGGCGTGAGCTTCCAATACCAGTGCGAACAAGCGTTAATAGACATACAACCATCACTTTGGTCACTCCCGCGAAGGCGGGAGTCCATTTTCTGGTAGATGGGAATGACGACTGTGTGGGTATTAGCGCTTAACAGCACCAGGGACTGCCGCTTATCGGCAGGCGGCGCGACATTGGAAGTGGTAAAGCAGTCCATTGAGAATCAGAGAACACTAACATAGCCTTGAAGTGGCTAGGAGCCTGTCGGACTTAAGACAATTTCGGCCTGAAATCCAGAAAGCGCGGCCATATTTTCCGATGAATGTGCTTAAATAGGTTAACTATTCGCGCAAATCCATCGGAAAATCTGACTCGCTCTACTGAATTTCATGCTCGAAAGCTTAAGCCCGGCAGGCTCCTGGACTCGCCCCTGCAGGAGCGAGCTTGCACCACAATGTAGATCAAGAGGGCAGCACCCCACCTGTCAACATTGATAAATCTATCAGAAAGTGGCGCCTTCGCTTTCGCTTTCATCTCCCTCTAAAATAGTATCTTCTTTAGGGGCAGCACTGTCGGTTTGTCTTAATCTTTTTATATCTGCAATAAGAGATTCGGAAACCCCTCCTCCCTTATAAACATCTTCCTCAACCGTATTCAAAACTTGAGGATCTACCACTTTTGAAGGATCTGCCATTGTTGAATAATCTTCTGGGTTTTGTTTAGTAGGCTCCCTTAAAGGACGAAAAGAAGCACGATTACCTGTTGAAGAACCACGAACATTGCCGGTTACAGCACCGCCGGTTACAGCACCGCGAGAGAAAGAACCTGGATGTTGATAGGCGTAGGGATAATTAACGGGTCCTGCAGCATAGGCATCGAGTCCAGGGCCTTCCATATGGTAGTACCGCTCCATACGGTAGCGAAGCTGCTCTCCTGTATCGGCGGGTGGGTAGTAGTAGATACCTGTACGTCCGTCTATACCGGGAGGATGGCGAAACGGCTCTCGTCCCACGGGTATGAACTGACCTGACTTATGGTCTAGTACTGACGGGGTTCTGCGATGTTTAGACCCTCCAGGCGTCACGTTTTTGCTTTTTGGTGAGAAAGTCTTTGATTTTTTGTTGTTCGTTACAAAACCTTCAAGGAATGCATTGTATTCCTCATCGTCTATCTTTGTAAAAGTAAGAATCCCAGGTGCTCCCAATGGAATAGTCAGGGTTCTCTCCTTACCATCGTCATAATAGTTAAAACTATCACACCAGACTTCCGTCAAACCCTCAAAATCACATACCTTAACCTCAGCAAAGTGATCAACGCCGTCAACACTTTTACCGTCCTCTTTGTTACTGAGCCATTGATTGATTGTCAAAAACGGAGAAAATACTTTCAACGTTGTGTCGGCCACTTCAGCTTCACTTTGCGCAAGACTCAAGCCCTCAAGAAGATTCACGCTGACACTGATTGCTCCATCATCCCCCAAGATAGCGCTGCTTTTTTTACGGAAAACAGTTGCTTTTTCATGCAATAAGTAAAAAAAATCCTCCGAAAAAATAAGTGGGTTTTTAGCGTTAGAAATCTCACTGGAAAACAACTCTATTTTACCCTTATTTTCCGGATCTTTTAGTTTGACTGAATAATTTTTTTCTTTTAATTCAAATTCTGACTCTGATTTTGACCCAGATTCAGATATCAATTCGGAAACTCTCATGTTTGTATAGCCCCCGGCAGAATCCATACCACTGAGCTGTGCCAGAAAGCTTATGATACCCAGTTTATCGTTTATACCTTCTTCATTCAGCGACATTAATAATAAACTTGAAAACGTTTCATTCTTAGGCATGTAAAAACTAAGCCCGTTTTTCCTCCCGCCTTTATTTTTACCTTGAATGTCAATGTCATCAATTTTGAGAGCGGCATATACAGTAGTTTCAGGACTAATAGTCACTTTCCAAAACACTTGCGAATAACCAAGCTGACAAAGAAATAATAAAAAAAAGCAGGCATATTTTGTACGACTAGTCATAACAACTCCAAGGTAAAAAGAACGTTAATCCTGTAAAAAACTGGTAGAAAGCAGTTTTTGCATCAGGTATTGATCCATCCCTGACTCTCTTATTGAAACAATTTGAGCCATAAAGTCCAACTCCTTACTATTTACTTTCATATCTAAGGTACTACAGAGGTTTTCTATTCTATTTTGTATACCATCAAGCTCTAACGAAAACACACCATTATTACTTAGAATCCATTTCCCCAATAAAATCTGCTTAAGAAGCAAAAGAGTATTTTTATTTTTAGTATATGGGTGTAACTCCATTTTCCAATTCACAAAAAAACGATCTTCCCTTGCTTTCTTACAACTAATCTCAGACGGATACCTCCCGGTTCCAAGTTTAACTAAAAGACCCCAGAGCGCATGAGCATCATCTCGGTATGAAAAACCATTCACAATTTTTTTCTCCAGAATACTCATAAGATCCTTATTATAACACTCCTCAACAATATCAGGCTCAACTGGAAAAGCAGCAGGCGTTCCCCTGTAAAAACCATCCAGCTCCTTGTGATCATAAACATCACTTAATCGATGAGAGAAGCCAAAATCAGTAATAACGTACTGCCCATCATTAGACATCATAATATTTTCTTCTTTAATATCCCTGTGTATTATTTGGCGTTCATGCAAAAAATTCAGACCTTTACAGACGTCTCTAATAATGTTTTTCCGCACCTCGCATGAGAACTTACCTCCCTTCTCTTTCCTGTATTCGGCCAACCCCTTGTTATAAAAATCCATAACAATACACAGTTTTAAAGTAGAGGTATCCAGTTCAACATGATGAAACTTCACAACATTTTCATGACCACCACTTTCTATTAGCTTTTCTATAACCAAAGATTCTCGGCGCAGGAGTGTCAAATGGTCTCCCACCTTGCCCATGACATCCTCTGGATTCGCTGTGGTTTTTACTCTTATCGCGAATTGTTTGCTGTCGTCTCCCCGGAGACGAGCACTGTATATTTTTGCTTCTGACCCCTTACCAATTTCTTTCACCAACGTGTATTTTTCTTCGAGGCTTTTGGTGAGGACACCTTTAAATGGATCCTCTTTCAACACCTCTTTGTCTTTAACGTCTTCAACAAACGCAGGCGGTTCAGGGGTTATGTTAATGTCAATATTTTTTTTCACGGAAGCCTCCTGCGTTATCTCACCCTCTTCCTTGAAAACAAAATGTCTGCTTCGGAAGTCGGCGCTTCCTGAACCTTGCAAAAAATAACTTTCACCGGTTTTAACAATCCCTGAAAATTTACCACAGGTTAAAATACGTGTTGTTATCTCAGGATCGTACCCTGTTGTACCGGCCCCATTCCAGGTACCAAAACCGAATAGAGAAAACACAGACCCTTCATTAACGGCGACCTTGTCTGAATCATACAAAAAAACCGTACTGTCCTCGGGGCTCTGGTCTCCCAAGGGTAAAACCCAGTCGTATTTAAAATCACTGCCCAGGGAGTACTCAGGCTTGACATCGATAACAGGTTTAAACAGTTGATGGCTGTTTTCTGCCACTAATTTATCCAGACCCGGTATAGGAGCCAGTGAACCATCCACATTCCACCTTTGCCTGAAGTCCACCTGCCTCTCTTTATTGGCTGGTATCACATGAACGACATCAACGCGTTTCTGATCACCCCATTTTTTTTTAACTTTTCTAACATCAATAGCCCCTGTGACGATACACCGGTCAGTGAACATGACCATTCCGTACAGGCTTTTATTAAATAAAAGTCCAAAAACGTGATAGGGTGCTTTAGCCCCCTTCTCATTATGCCGATCATACCGCAAGAAGGATTGATTGCCTTCAGAGAACTTCGGGGGGAGCACAACACACTTCCCCCGCCACTCAAATGCATAATAATGTTTGTAACCACAACCTAAATCAGCAAGAAAAATTTTAATTACATTGATTTTTTCAAATTCCTCAATGTGAGTAATCGCTGAGTTTTCTACAAAAACTAATTGAAAGTCAATATCACTTTGAAACGAAGCCGCATCAACACAAGGATACCTGACGGAAAAAGGCATGGCTTGAATGGGCTTTTTTAAAGGGGTTTTCGCATTTTTTGATAAGGCTATAACATTGCTGCAATCCCCGTCCTTGCAATAAGCAAATCCATCATCCGTTATAAAACAAGTGACTTTTTTACCCGCCGCATAACTATTATAAGAAAAGAGACATGCACCGATTCCCCCAAACAATATCACTAAAGAAAAAAGTGATTTGTACCAACACCCACCATCAAGCCATTTCAAAATCAAAACATTACCTACAACAAAAAATCAATGTATTTATTTTCAACCATATTTTGGTATAGGAAACAGACTTGTCAAAGCCTGTTTTATAATAAGTGCGGCTAGCTATATCTCTATTTTGTTGATGTACGGTAAAGACTGTTTCAGTTTATCAACCAGCTTTTGGAAACAACCGAAAGAAATTATTTCCCGTCGCCTCAACCAATGTTTCAAAGCTCACCCCTTTAAGCTCTGCCACATAACGGGCAACTTCAGCCACGTAAGCTGGTTCATTAGGCTTACCCCGGTAGGGCACCGGCGCTAAATAAGGGGAGTCTGTTTCCACCAGCAGCCGGTCCAGTGGCACTTGCTTTGCCACATCACGCAATGCCTGGGCATTACGAAACGTCACAATCCCGGAAATGGAAATCATAAAGTTCATATCCATAGCTGCCCTGGCCATATCCCAGGATTCGGTAAAGCAGTGCATGACACCCGCACACTCTTTATCGGCATGCTCTCGCATCAGTGCCAGGGTGTCATCTCGGGCATCGCGAGTATGGATAATCACCGGGAGTCTGGCTTGTGCGCCAGCCTGCAAGTGCAGCACGAAATGCTCATGTTGTCTGATTTTGGTTTCTGGCGCGTAGTGGTAATCCAGCCCTGTTTCGCCAATAGCCACCACTTTGTCGTGCTGGCTAAAACGCAACAGCTCATCAATAGATGGCGTGGCGGCACCGTCTTCAAGGGGGTGAACGCCCACGGAGGCGTAAACATCGGTATAGGTTTCAGCCAGAGCGACCACCTGATCCATATGCTCAAGGTCAGTCCCCACACACAGCATTGTGCCCACGCCAGCAGCACGAGCGGCCGCTATGGCTTTATCGAGCTGACCGTCATACTTATCGAGTTTCAGGCGGTCAAGATGGCAATGAGAGTCAATCAGCATGGTGAGTGTTCTATCTGGCAATGAAAAAGGAAATATTACACACTTTCTGACTTAACGCCTATTTACATAGTGCTGGTTATCTTATCAGTGCTGACGGCACCGGCCAGGTAGGTTTCTATTTTCGCGCGCACGGTATCTTTCACATCGGTAAACTGCACGCCAATACCCGCCCTGCGACGCCCCTGAGCACCCTGGGGGGTAATCCACACCACCTTACCGGCCACCGGCAAGGTGTCAGGGTCATCCATCAAGGTCAGACGAATAAAGACCTCATCTCCTAAATGGTATTTTTTTGTCGTTGGAATAAACAAACCACCCCCTTGTACAAAAGGCATGTATGACTCATACAAAGACACAACATCCTTGATGGTTAAGGATAAAAAACCCGTCATTCCCATAGCATCCTCCTGATCATTTTTGAAACATCCCGTTATGCCCATTGACGTTGAAGATGCTGGTTTTCTCTTACTGGTAACAACCCTTAAAATAAAAGGCTGTCGCTGACCCGGCATCCTAGGATGCCTGTCGGACTTAAGACAATTTCGGCCTAAAATCCAGAAAGCGCGAGAAAGCGCGAGAAAGCGCGGCCAGAATTTCCGATCAATTGGCTTAAATAGGTCAACTATTCGCGCAAATTGATCGAAAATTCTGCCTCGCCCTACTGAATTTTATGCTCGAAAGCATAAGTCCGACAGGCTCCTAGCGTCGTTTGACTCTATCAGCTTAAACTGAGCGACCAGAGAATACTATCTAAAGCGCTAACGCTAACCAACGACAAAAAACGCCCTCCAGCAGGAGCTGAACATTTAAATTCCCCCCCGATGCCAGAGTGTGTCGCTGTTCAAGTAACTCGTCTCGCAAGGTCAGCACAAACCGGGCATTGGTTTTTTTCGCTAAATACCTGATTAACGTTAACACGTCCTGGTTTTTCACCCATGCTTCATCACCCGTTAACGACAACTTCACCACATCACTGAGCCAGTCAGCCAACCATAAAAGCAGCATAAGTACATGATCATTCTGCCAGGTTTTCGCCAGCTCAACAGGGGTAAGCTCGCCCCTGAACAGGGAGCCCAGGGCTTTCACCAAATCAGCACGCAGCTCAATAACATTACCTTCAGCCAAAGAGACGGCCTGCAACGGTGAACCTGACGCAACATTCAACAGTAACGCTGTTGTATCATCCGATGTTGAGAGCTTTGCTTGCAGCCAGGGCAACACCTGCTCATGAGCCGGAAGATTGAACATTACGCTCTGGCAACGGCTGCGAATCGTCGCGGGCATATTACCGGCCTGATGGCTTACCAGCAAAAACAGCGTGTTATCCCCCGGCTCTTCGAGGCACTTCAGCAATGCATTGGCAGCACTGGTGTTCATGGCTTCAGCCGGGTTTATCAGGATGATCCGCTGCCCTCCTTGCTGCGCCGTTTGACGCGCGAAATCATTCAATGCCCGTATCTGCGCAATTTTAATGGGTTTACCCGCCTCTTTTGGCGCCACGAGCAACACATCAGGATGACTGTCTGCCTGATAAAGAAGACAGTTTTTACACCGACCACACCCGGCATCTGTTCCCGGTGACTCACACAGCAACCAGTTGGCAAAGGTTTTGGCAAAATGCCACTTTCCCAACCCCTCGGCTCCCTTCAGTAAAAAAGCATGGGCCAGAGTACCCTGAACCACTCGGGCAGTCATTGACACCCAGGATGACTGTTGCCAGGGCAGAGGGGTCAGCGCCATCAGCATGCCCCCAGTCGTTGCGTCAACACTGCTTCAATATGCTGTTTTACCTGCGCGAGGGACCTGTCGGCATCAATCACAACATACTGCCGGGGGTAGCGTGCGGCACGGTCCAGGTATTCGGCACGCACGCGATTAAAAAAGGCAATATCTTCCTGCTCAATACGATCAAGGGCTTTGCCACGACCCCATGCCCGGGTCAGCCCTGCTTCAGGGTCAATATCAAGCAACAGTGTTAAGTCAGGACGACGCTCGCCCTGAACCAATGTTTCCAGTGTGGCAATATGCCCCCGATCAACCCCGCGCCCTCCCCCCTGATAGGCATAGGTAGCGTCAGTGAAGCGATCACAGACGACCACCTTGCCTTCAGCCATGGCCAGTTCAATGTTTTGATGAAGATTCTGAGAGCGAGCAGCAAACATTAACAATAACTCTGTCGTACTGTTGACGGTCTCATCATATGAAGCCAACAGTGTCTCACGCACTGCTTCTGCCATGGGTGTACCGCCGGGCTCCCGGGTTTGTATAAAAGCAATGTCCCTCGATGCCAGCCAGGCAGTGATAACACCCATTGCCGTGGTCTTACCCGCGCCTTCGCCACCTTCAATGGTCAGAAAAAAACCCATTTCGTTATCCCTTAGTTAACAACCCTTGATCGATAATCATCACGGCGCTCAGTAACCTGGTATTTCCGCACAGCCCTGTTATGCTCGATCAACGACTCGGAAAAAAAATGTGTGCCATCGCCTTTAGCGACAAAGTAAAGGGTTTCCCCCCCGGCTGGGTGCAACGCAGCATGAATGGCTTCCCGGCCCACTAATGCAATGGGTGTCGGAGGCAAACCGTTAATAACGTAAGTGTTATAAGGCGTTTTCTCCCGCAGCATTTTCCGACTTAAATTCCCCTCATAACGCTTGCCCATCCCGTAAATTACTGTGGGATCACTTTGCAGTCGCATATTACGTTGCAATCGTCGAACAAAAACACCAGCAATATCGGGACGCTCAAATGCCGCGCCGGTTTCCTTTTCAACCAGAGATGCCATCACCAACGCCTGATAAGCATTCTCAAAAGGCAGATTTTCAGCTTTACCCTGCCACTCCTCGTCAAGCACAGTTTGCAGGCGTTTATGAGCCCGTGTCAAAATGGCTGCCACTGGCGTGCCTGCTTCAAAGAAATAGGTGTCAGGATAAAACAACCCTTCCGGGCTTCCCTGAATACCCAGTGACTGATAAAACGCCGGCAGCGCATCAGGCCGCAAGGGGTCAGTTAACTTAGGGTGCTGATTCAACGATGTAATCGCCTCTGTCAGCGTATGCCCTTCAATCAGGGCAATATCGTAATAGCGCACACGCCCTTCAGTAAACAGGGTAAACACATCCAGCAGGGAACTGTTGGGCATGATTAAATAATCACCCGCACGCAAACTTCCCGCCTTACCCAACACCCGCCCCATCACCGAAAAAGCCTGCGGATACGCCAAAACCCCCACCTCAGCAAGACGACTGGCCACCCGCCCTAAAGAATCCCCTTTTTCAATGGTAAAAGGCTGCTCCATCGCGATTTTTACCGGCTGACCGGCATACCATTTCAGGCCCCAAAAACCCCCTCCAATGGCAAGCACCGTTACCATAAAACAAGCCAGAAGCCCCAAAAAGCATTTTTTAAGCATTCAGCACACCTGCTATTTTATCTCTCACCATGCGGGTCACTGTGCCCACTTCCCAACGCAAATGGCCGCAGGCTATTACTGGCCAGACACCATTGACACTGTTCACCAAAAACACCTCACACGCTTTCTCCAGCGTATTGATCATTACCGGTTTTTCAACCACTGAAACCCCCCAACGAACAGCTTCCTGTAAAATATACGCACGGGCAACCCCCGCAACGCCTGTATGGTTGAGTGCAGGCGTTACCAGCATGCCATCGTCCATCACCAGAAACACATTCGTCATGGTTCCTTCAATAATACGGTCGTCCAAATCCATCATCAGCCCTTCATAACACTCAGTATCGTGCCACTCAGCCCTGGCCAAGACCTGATCCAGCCGATTTAAATGTTTAATGCCTGCCAGAAGGCTATGACCTGAACGGTGCTGACACAACCTGATAGCCGTCCCCTGCACTGAGAGCGAAGAAGGATAAGACGGAAGGGGATGAAAGGACAAAATACGACGGGTTTGATCACACCCGAAAGGGTTATAGCCACGCCCACCACTTCCTCGGGTGACAATAATCTTGAGAATACCCTCGGTAAAACCATTGTCCCGCAAAAAATCAGCACACTCCCTTTGAAGCAGGCCACTATCGAGGGAAATTCGCAAACGCCCAGTGCCAGCACAGAGGCGCTGCCAGTGCAATACAGGCAGTGTCAGCTTTCCTGAAACGACTTTGATGGTTTCAAATACGCCATCGCCGTATGCCAGCCCCCGGTCATTAGCAGGAATATCACCCGCTGGCTGACCATTGATCCAGAAAATAGTCACAGCATCACACGCCTACCTGCGAAAACACTAATGATACATTAGTACCACCAAAACCAAAGGAGTTAGACATCACATGGGCCATATCACAGGTTCTTGCCCCTTCCGACACATAGTCTAAATCACAGTTTTCTCCGGGATTGTCTAAATTGATGGTCGGTGGAATCCGTGAAGACATCAGTGCTTTAATAGCAAATACTGCTTCCACTGCACCGGCAGCACCTAGCAGGTGTCCAGTCATGGACTTGGTGGAACTCACAGCCAGCTCCCTGGCATGATGACCAAATACCTGATGAATTGCCCGCGTTTCTGCCACATCACCCGCAACAGTGGATGTGCCATGGGCATTAATATAAGGCACCTGTCCGGGATCCAGGCGCGCGTCTTCCAGAGCCGCTTTCATGGCAAGGGCCGCACCACTGCCATCGGCCAGTGGCGACGTAATATGCCATGCATCGCTACTCATGCCGAAACCGCTTAGCTGCGCATAAATAGTCGCGCCCCGACGACGAGCGTGTTCATATTCTTCCAGCACCAACACACCTGCACCGTCGCCCAGTACAAAGCCATCACGGTCTTTATCCCAGGGACGGCTTGCCTGTTCGGGGGCATCATTACGTCTTGACAACGCACGAGCTACGGCAAAACCTGTCATCCCAAGGGCCGATGAACCTTTTTCAGCACCACCGGCAACCATCACATCGGCATCACCATAAGCAATGACTCTCGCCGCCAGACCAATGGCGTGACTGCCAGTGGCACAGGCTGTGGAAGTGGCAAAGTTAGGGCCACGCAGGTTGTGTGTCATGGACAACCAGCCCGATGCCATATTGATGGTAGCCGAAGGAATAAAAAACGGAGACAGACGCCGCGGCCCTTTTTTTTCAAGCGTACCTACCGCCTCCTCAATGGTAGTCAGCCCACCAACGCCTGAGCCAATGGCAACACCGTAGCGATGAGCGGCATCCTCTTCAACAACCAACCCTGAGTCAGCCAATGCCTCAGCCGCTGCCACCATGGCATACTGTATAAAGCCATCCATCTTACGAACATCCTTTTTATCGATTACCCCCGTCGGATCAAATGCTTTGACAGTTCCCGCGATGGTGACACTGAAACCTTCCGTATTTAAATGTTTAATGGGACGGATACCGCTTATACCCGCAACGACAGCATCCCAGCTGGTATTGACAGTATTCCCCACCGGGGTCAATGTCCCTAAACCCGTAATAACAACTTTTCTTTGTGTCAATGCCCTTTCTCCCGGCGATGCGCCTTTGACTGTTTATTTTTGTTATTACCCGGGAGCCTGACCGAGAATAGCGCCCTTAGCGACGATTGCGAGAAATTGAGGATAAAAATTTCTGTTTCTGAGGAGAATAGCGGGGCTATTTGATGAAGAAGCAGGAATTTTTAGACCAATTTATCGCAACCGCAGTAGCGCAGTAGCGCAGTAGCGCAGTCTATTCTCGGACAGGCCCCTAGATGGTAGTGTCTGCAAAACAGTGGCTGGTCATCGCCCACTATCGCAAATATTCATAACAATCAGGTGTTGGTTGATCTAATGTGAGGACTCGCGCCTGAAAGTGCGAGCATACAACACTGAGCAGCTACCAAGGTAGATACCGTTCTTTTCTGGCGCTTTGTTGCTGATGGCAGGAGAATCCTTGGCTTTTCCCAGCTTACGAACCGTCCCACACCCTCTCACCAACAAAGGAATACCCTTACCAACCCACTTTGTTCCAACGTCCATAATAAGATTCATTTAGCGCTTTTGATCACGAGGCTGGCATTGCCTTGTCAGCGTGTACATATTCATCGCAAACAAAAAGGTCTTGTCTGTTGCAACTTTTTGGGCGAGTGTGACTGCGATTCGCACATGCTTGAGCGTGTAGGGCGCAGCAATCCTTCCTGTTTGCGCAGCTTTGTACCGCGTCCTGATAAACCAGGCACGGCCCATCCATTGCCACAGAATCAGCTTTTGCTGATCTGATGGATTGGCTTTGAGTCAGATACCCTGAAGCATTTCTTTACCTTATGAAAAACGACATACGAATTATAACATTCCGCAATGTCACAGCAAGGCTAACCACATTTCGCTGTATAGCCCCGCTCACCCCTGAGACAGATTTGCCCCAGGGTTTCAATCAAAATTTCCTTGAGCGTTAAAACGTTTCCCGCTCAAAAACAAAAGCCGCACCCTAAGTGTGTGCGGCTTTTGTCAACAATCTACCGAGAGACTATCAGGAACGTGCTTCAACGTAGTCGATTGCTTCCTGGACAGTCGTAATTTTCTCAGCATCTTCGTCTGGAATCTCTGTTTCGAACTCTTCTTCCAGAGCCATCACCAGCTCAACAGTGTCCAGAGAGTCCGCGCCAAGATCTTCTACGAAGGACGCACTGTTGGTCACTTCTTCTGCTTTCACGCCAAGCTGTTCGCAAACGATCTTTTTGACGCGCTCTTCATTGGTACTCATAACCCAGTTATGCTCCTATTACTTTTTGGTGCAGCCTGTGCTGCGATTAGATAGTGTATAGGGTTGATTACGATAATTTCAAGCGGTTCAATGCCAATTAGCGCAATTCAACAACATCGACTAAAAAAACGACTAGAGTCGTATTAAAAACGGGCAGCTAACCCGATTAGCCCATGTACATGCCACCATTAACGTGAAGCGTATCGCCGGTAATATAACTACCAGCCTCGCTGGCTAAAAAGCCTACAACTGCCGCAATCTCTTCGGGACGCCCTATGCGCCCCAGAGGAATTTGCTGCTTAAGTATTTCGTGTTGCTCGTCAGACAGGGTTCGGGTCATATCCGTATCAATAAAACCGGGGGCTACTGTGTTGACAGTGATATTCCGAGAACCCACCTCTCGCGCCATGGCGCGGGAAAAACCTTCAACACCCGCTTTTGCTGCCGCATAGTTGGTTTGCCCCTGGTTACCCATAGACCCCACAACAGAGCTGATATGAATAATACGTCCCCAACGCGCTTTCGTCATACCCCTTAATACCGCTTTACTCATGCGGAAGACTGCACTGAGGTTCGTCGCAATAACCTGATCCCACTCACCCTCTTTCATTCGCATCAAAATATTATCACGGGTAATACCGGCATTATTCACCAAAATCTGAGGCGTACCATACTCAGTGGCCACCGTTTTTACAACATTAATGCACGCATCAGCATCGTTAACATTCAGGACAACCCCCTGGCCACGAATACCTGCGTCATCCATTGTTGCAGTGATACGCTCTACACCCGCTTCTGTCGTCGCCGTACCAATAACAGTAGCGCCAAGACGCCCCAATTCTATGGCAATGGCCTGGCCAATACCACGGCTCGCACCGGTAACCAGCGCAACTTTACTATCCAGACTGCTCATTCCTGATTATTTCCCTTTTCAAGCATTACCAGAAGTGAATCCATCGCAGACAATGACGCCACAGGTGTCACGGCAATACGACGTGCAATGCGTTTATTCAACCCTGCCAGCACTTTACCGGGCCCACACTCGACAAAGTGCGTCACCTGGCTTTCAACCAAGGTAGTAATCGTTTCAACCCAGCGCACAGGACTATAGAGCTGAGCCACGAGATGTTGTCGAATCCCTTCCTCATCCGCGCGCACATCCGCTGAAACATTGTGCAGTACCGGGATTGAAGGCACACTCACGGATAACGCAGTAAGTTCATCAGCCAGCTTCTGTGCTGCCGGTTTCATCAGCGCACAGTGGGATGGCACACTGACAGGCAACAAGATAGCCTTTCGAGCGCCCTCTGCTTTTGCCCGCTCCACCGCCAACTCCACGGCAGCAACATGCCCGGCAATCACTACCTGTCCCGGCGCATTAAAGTTTGCCGCTTCAACCACCTGACCTTCGGCCACCGCTTTACAAGCCTCGAGCACAACCTGATCATCAAGCCCTAAAACTGCCGCCATGGCCCCTTCGCCAGCGGCAACCGCTTCTTGCATATAAAGCCCACGCTTATTCACCAGTGATACGGCATCAGCAAAGGCAATAGAGCCGGCACATACCAGCGCAGAATACTCACCCAAACTATGCCCTGCCAGAAATTTGGGCCTTACCGATGTTCTTGATGCCCACAAGCGCCACAAGGCAACACTGGCTACCAACAAAGCGGGTTGTGTAATAGCCGTCTGATTCAGCTTGTCGGCAGGGCCGTTCTGAAATAATGATAACAGGTCAAGCCGCAGCACGTCGGACGCTTCTGCCAACGTATCAGCCACAACCGGTTCAGCCACATAATCAGCTAACATCCCAACCTGCTGAGAACCCTGACCGGGGAAAAGGAAAGCCAATGTATCTGTCATTGAAACGCGCATGCTCCAGAAAAAACTCAGGCAATTATAGGAAAAACCACGCCTAAGATGCGTAAAATTATGTTGCCAAAAAAACAGGTATTCTTTTATGCCAGCGCACTGGGAGCCTGTCGGACTTAAGACAATTTCTGTCTACAATCCAGAAAGCGCGAGAGAGCGCGGCCAGAATTTCCGAACAATTTGCTTAAATAGGTCAACTATTCGCACAAATTGATCGAACATTCTGACTCGCCCTACTGAATTTTATGCTCGAAAGCATAAGTCCGACAGGCTCCTGAGCAAAAACCTCGTAGGCCACCCCGTAGTTTAATGCAATTACCCGGGTATTAACATCTCCTTAACACCGACTTCCAGCGGCTGAATCTTTTCTCCTTCCAGCTCAATGACTGCCTGGCAGATGATCCGGCAAAAGCACCGTGACTTTTCACGACAACTCCCTGCAATCCGAGAAAGGTAGCACCATTATAATGATAACGCGTGTGAATACGGTATTTATATGAACAATGGAAAAGCGGACGTTATTCAAATCGGAAAATCGACAGGCAAGACTGAGTGAGAGCGCTGTTGCCAGGAGCCTGTCGGACTTAAGACAATTTCGGCCTGAAATCCAGAAAATGCGAGAAAGCGCGAGAAAGCGCGAGAAAGCGCGGCCAGAATTTCCGATCAATTTGCTTAAACAGGTCAACTATTCGCACAAATTGATCGAAAATTCTCACTCGCCCCACTGAATTTTATGCTCGAAAGCATAAGTCCGACACGCTCCCAGCCAGAAATTCGGGTCAGCGCGTTTCTTCAGCAACTTGAGCATAGTGCAGATGCGAAAACAGGGACTTTCGTCCCCGCTAATGACACTACTTATCGAATGCTAACGCCATCTGCTATAAAGCAGCATTACTCCCCGTCTTTACCGGTGGAGATCACCTGACGACCACGATAGAACCCGTCAGCAGTCATGTGGTGGCGGCGGTGGACTTCACCAGTTTGAGCATCCTGTGATAACTGGGAAGTGCCCAGCGCATCGTGGGAGCGACGCATATCACGCTTGGAGCGAGTTTTACGGTTTTGCTGAACAGCCATTTTTAACTCTCCTAAATCGTCGTTTTGGCACCAGTTTTCAGTTTGGCCAATACACTGAAAGGACTGCCGGTCTTTGCACCCTCTTCCAACTCATTAGCGGCCTCAGCGACCACACCACCTGCGCTAAAGCTCTGCGAAGCAGAACACGCCTCAGGCGCATGATAAGGAATAAGTGGCAGTGCCAGCAACAACTCATCTTCCAGCAATGGCACCAGCTCAATGGGTTCTTCCTGCAGAAAGAGGGGATCATAATCCGCAGGCAATGCCTTGGCCTGCTTTTCAGTCCAGACAGCCATTAACAAGATGTCCGCATAAACCGGAATATCAGCAGTATCAAGACACCGCTGACAGATCATTTTACAGTCTACGCAAAGACGCCCTTTCAGCACCGTTCTGCCGAATTCATCCTGGTAGAAATGTAATGAGACCCCGACTTCTCCCCTGCCATCAGCAAGCGCATCCACCAGCCGACTGAAACGATTCAGTGCCAGCGAACCCTCAAACTGCATACCTTGCCGCGCCAATTTACGCGGATCAACGGTTTTGGGTAATTGCCCGATTAACATAAGCGCGCCATAATAGGGCCAAGCCCCCGGTCTGTCAAAGGATTTCACCCCCTATTTCTACCTACTCAGCCCCCACCGACAGTAACAGAAAAGCGTGTAAAGCCTATTACGGGCCATGGGACAAGGTCATCAACCTGTTACAGCCATTGATTGCACAAGGAGCCTGTCGGGCTTAGGCTTTCGAGCATGAAATTCAGTAGAGCGAGTCAGATTAGTCCGACAGGCTCCAAGAGCATTGACACGATAATCATTTTTTTAACGATAAACACACCTATGCCACTACCGATTGTACTCGCCTCAAGCTCACCGTACCGAAAAAAACTCCTGGAAAAGCTGGGGATGCCGTTTATTTGCCACTCCCCCAATACCCGTGAACAACCTCTGCCTGACGAAACACCCAAAGCCCTGGCAACTCGCCTGGCCAGTGAAAAAGCATGGGCTGTGGCAAAACAGTACCCACGCCATTTGATCATAGGCTCTGACCAGGTAGCAATAGTTGACAACACTGTACTCAAAAAGCCCGGCAATGAAATAAGGGCAGTAAAGCAACTCTCCTTATGCAGTGGTAAAACTGCCACCTTCTTCACCGGCGTTACGCTGCTGAACAGCCAAACCGGCCAGCAACAAGACCACTGCGAACCGTTCCACGCTACCTTCAGAACGCTGACTCAGGCACAAATTCGTCAGTACGTACAAAAAGAACAACCCCTCGACTGTGTCGGCAGCTTTAAATGTGAAGGACTGGGAGTGGTGTTATTTGAAAAAATGACAGGGGATGATCCGAACACACTGGTAGGACTGCCTTTGATTGCGCTGACCTCCATGCTTTTGCAAGTCGGTATTCACCCACTTGACGTTACTGGCTAGGAGCCTGACCGAGAATAGCGCCCGTAGCGAGGATTACGAGAAATTGAGGATAAAAATTTCTGCTTCTGAGGATAATAGTGGGGCTATTTGACGAAGAAGCAGGAATTTTTAGACCCATTTATCGCAACCGCAGTAGGGCAGTCTATTCTCGGACAGGCTCCTAGGAGCCTGTCGGACTTATGCTTTCGAGCATAACATTCAGTAGGGCGAGCCACGCTGAGACAAAGCAAAAAGCGGCAAAAAAACGCGATTTACAGGGGTGAATCAGCATTTTTAGCCACTGTTCAACACGTAATACTTTTGCGACAGCTACTCAAAGCAAGGGATTATACGCCGTTACAACAAAGGAGAGTAGCCCCACCGAGTGACAAAACAGGGCTTGAAGGAAGTAACGTTGCCGTCATTTGATCCCTCAGTCTTTTAAGGGAGCAAAGGACGGCAGGTTTGTTTATTGCGCTCTTGTTATTATTGTTATCACCGCTGTATTTGTTTTTGTTATCAGCGCGTCGCCGAGTCTGCCTGACAGTTGTTTTTATTATTGTCTTGCCTCGACTTGCCGCAAAGAGTATTAGCAAATTACTTACAAGTCAACACTTTGTACGTATCCATGCCTATTTTTTTGGTAGACCGTGAATACGGCCTGGTTCCCTGATAACGTGTTAACCAGACCCAAAAAGTTCCTGAAAGTTCACCATGGGGCTGCGCCCCTATACTTGCAACATTACATGCCCCTGGCGACGCGTCAACCACTGAGGCTTGGGGTTTGGTAAAGGCTTAACCCCGCAACGCTTTGCTACAGGAGCAGCGCCAGGAGCCTCAACTTCACTTACCCCCTGCTCACTCAGGTCATCATCATCCTCATCGCTGAAATCTTCATCGATAACCTCATTCCACAGCTTGTCATCAAGACGACGGTCAAGTGTTGCGTAAAACTCACGGATAATTGTGTCTTCTGTCCGCGCGCTTTTCAACGCCGACTCTAAACAATCCATCAGTTCTTCAACAGTCCAGAAACCACCGCCTTCACCTGGTTTTAACATGGCAACCACTTTGCTCATAACCGCCCTGGATTGCTCAACGGTTAATTTATCAACCAACTTAACACTGAGCTTTTGCATTTGTTTAGTGCTTTCATTGGTTATTGATGAATTCAAGCCACTGAATGCCTGCATTTCATTTTGAACAAATCCTGCCAGCGCAATTTTATTCTTTGTTTTCATTCGACACGCCCGGGCTGCCTGAGACACAGGCTTTTTAAACGACTCAGGTTTGCGTGTTCTGGCAGCGTAATGTGTTGAAGGCTGCGTTTCAGTCTTATCCGATGGCATAACCGGTTTAAAAAGATCAAAGCCATTTTCAGTAATAACGACTTTCAGGTTTTTCTCCCTGGCTATTGCCATTAGCAGGGCTTTGCCTGAATGATACTTATATCTGACGACACACTGAGCATCGCTCATCTTCTGCAATGATTCTTGAAAAGTATTCTGTAAGCCGGTAAAAGCACTGCTGACCAACGTTTTTCGCGCCTCTGCCAGACTCTTGAAAGCACCACATTTAGACAGCGTGCTGTTCAATGTTGCTATATACCGTCTGAGTACAGCTTTTATTTGTGATACCTTCCATCCCTTTTTGAGAGCTCCCTCACATTGTCCTATAACACGCGCACTGAAACTGTCGTCAAAATAACGTTTGTTTTCAGAAGTGACAAGACTCAGTTGGGCTTTTATAAAGCCAGACATATCATCGAATAACGTCTTGATTTGGAAACGGGGTAAATTGATTGCTTCAGTTACTGCTCGCGTCGGCGGCAGGGGAGCAGGTCGACGTAACTTAGTTTGGCCGGCAGTCACGGCTCTGACACCGATAATACCCTCTTGCGCTTTATTGGTATGACTAATCAAACGTGGGCTACCGACAGTCTTTCTGGTAACTCTGGTAACAACAGGCGATTCAACAATGGCTCGCATCTTTTCAAATGTTGCCCATAAACCTTTGCAAGGGTTTCCTGCAGCCGCAAAGCCTCTTGAGGCTATATTTTGTAAGCCTTTGATTAGGTTTGACGATCTGAAATAAGAAAAATGAGCCATAACACTTCCTCCCTGAAGTACTAAACGTTATCGAATCACTTTAGCCTTTCAAGCCTGAGTAATATCGATTGTTCCCTGTGTTTGATAGCGCCCCATTAACCTTTGAGCCGTGTAGACTTCCATTCAATGGGTAATTACATAGACCCCGTGTTGGTTAAAAGAGTTCCTGTGATTTATCAAAATACAGTGTATTCAACCCCTTAATAATACTTTTGTCTAACAAAACCCATAAAATAAAGGGGCTGAGTCCTGGGAGCCTGTCGGACTTAAGATAATTTCGGCCTGAAACCCAGAAAATGCGAGAAAATGCGAGAAAGCACGAGAAAGCGTCGGCCAGAATTTCCGATCAATTTGCTTAAACAGGTCAACTATTCGCACAAATTGATCGAAAATTCTGACTCGCCCTACTGAATTTTATGCTCGAAAGCATAAGTCCGACAGGCTCCTGGGGAAAAACAAAACAGGTACTACTTTAGTTGTAAGCCGCTACCGCCCATGATTTGTAACATTACATGGGCTGCGCTTGCGCCAAAATTACGAGCAAAACGTTCCAGCGGGGTAATTTTAGGCGTGAAATCCACAATGTCAGCTTGACCGACAATGTCTCTGGCAACAAAGCCAGCACTACCGAGTCCATCGATCAATCCCAGATCCATAGCCTGTTCGCCACTCCAGATCATACCTGAAAACAAGTCTTTATTTTTTTTCAGCCTGTCACCACGACCAGCTTTGACACTGTCGATAAACTGCTGATGAATCGTCTCAAGGGAAGCCTGCCACAGTTTTGCCGCTTCTTTATCCCGAGGCAAGAACGGGTCCATAAACGCCTTATGCTCACCTGAGGTATAGGTGCGGCGGGTAATCCCCAGTTTTTTCATAGCATCCACGTAACCAAAGCCAGAGGAGACCACACCAATTGAACCCACAAGACTGGCTTTATCAGCGTAAATGGCATCAGCGGCAGCGGCAACATAATAGGCGCCTGAAGCCCCAATATCGGTGATGACCGCATAGAGCGGAATGTCGGGATACAGTTTGCGCAACCGGACAATCTCATCATAAATATACCCCGACTGCACAGGACTGCCCCCGGGACTATTAATACGCAGCATAACCGCTTTGGTTCCCTTGTCTTTAAAAGCAGCCCGCAACCCGATGACAATATTATCCGCACTGGCATCACCATCATCACTAATGGGACCACGCAGATTAACCAACGCCGTATGGGAGCCGGCAGGAGCGCTGACAGGCAACACATCTTTTGAGGACAGGTAAATCAAGCCAACTATGGCAAACATCAAAGTAAAAGTGAGTAGTTTGAAAAAAATTCCCCAGCGTCGGGCACGCTTTTGTTCTTTTAGCGAATGCAACGTCAGGCTTTCCAACAATTGCCAGGCTTTGCCTTCTTCACCAACACCTCCATTATAACTCTCTTCAGGCTTGCGCCATTTATCCATATTACTCTCTCCAGATACTTCAATGTTGTTGCTGCGATAATGACACTCACTGTAAGCCGTCTTGCCGCCTCAATCCCAGCCAGTGTGTAATATCATCAAAATGATCCGCTATGAGGACAGGCTTATAAGCTTTTAACCGTTCAGCGCTTTGCGCTCCATAGCTCACACCGATACAGTCAATACCCGCGCGCCCAGCCATAGCCATATCATACACAGAGTCCCCCACCATAAGGGTTTGACCTGCCGTCACTGACAACGTTGCCATCATCCGCAATACCATTCCCGGATCAGGCTTGGAGGGTGCCTCGTCAACAGTCATAGTGGCGTCAAAGTAATCGCTCAAGCCATTACCTTTAAAAGATCGCTCAAGCCCCGCACGGCTTTTACCCGTTGCCACCCCCAGCAAGGTACCGGTGCGTTTTATCCGCGCCAACCCTTCAAGGGCACCTTTAAAAGGTACGGAAACATTACGCTCCAGTACCCCATGACAGGAACGATAAGCGATGATTAAACGCTCCAGCTGAGCGTGAGTGGCTTTAGGATAAAGTGTTAACAATGCTTTATCCAGACCAAGACCTATCACCTCCTGGCATGCAGATGGCAAAGGCTCCGGCAGACTTTCCTGGCGTCCCGCATATTGCAGCGCTGCCACGATATTCGGCAAAGAATCCACCACAGTGCCATCCCAGTCAAAGATAATCAGAGAATAACGGTTAATCATTGTTCAAGTTTTTTAATACCTTTTGCAAGTCATCGGGCAAAGGGGCTTCAATGTTCAATGTCTTTCCATCCGCCAAGGTCAATCCAAGACTGCTGGCATGGAGGAATAACCTTCTGAGCCCTGCCTGTTGCAGCACGGTATTATTGGCATCACTGCCGTATTTAGTGTCCCCAAGTATTGCATGCCCGGCATCCTGGCAATGCACACGAATCTGGTGTGTTCGCCCCGTCAGAGGACTCGCTTCCACCAGCGTTGCGTTGCGCAGGCGTTCAAGAACACGGTACCGGGTGCGCGATGTTTTTCCTTCGGGATGCACCCGAACCATCCTCTCACCGGAGCGTAACGTATTTTTTTGCAGAGGCGACTTCACCATCAGTCTACGGGCCGGCCAACGCCCCGCCACCAGAGCATGATAAAGCTTCTGCACACCCTCTCGCTGCTGTAACTGACCATGAAGGTGGCACAACATACTTCGGCGTTTAGCAATCATCAAGCAGCCTGAGGTATCTCTGTCGAGGCGGTGCACCAGCTCCAGATGTTTCTCATGGGGGCGCATTTGCCGCAATGCTTCAATTACCCCGCAGTTAATACCACTTCCACCGTGGACAGCCAGCCCCGCAGGCTTGTTAATAATAAGCAGACGCGCATCTTCATACAGCACAGTATCAGCCAGTTTATCCATCACTGACACGGGTGCGCGAGTGGCTTCTTTTTCTGTCACCCGCACGGGAGGAATCCGCAATGTATCGGCTGCTTGCAAACGATAGTCCGCCGTCACCCGTTTTTTATTGACCCGCACTTCACCCTTGCGAATAATCCGATACACACGGGTTTTCGGGACACCTTTCAAAAGTCTACTCAGGTAATTATCAAGCCGTTGCCCCGCCTCTTCCCCATCAATGGTTATCCATCGAACAGAGGGCGTCGGCCCCTGGCTTACTGAACATTCTGGTATTGGCTTGCGACTTCCCGCACCTTGGGGAACAGAATTTATCATAAACTGTCTATTCATAATGCCATGGTATCAGCTTTCACTCATTTGAAGCACCCACTGATTACTGATATAGTTGAAAGACTGCCTTACGCCAATACGATAAGGCAGTTCGATTTTTTGAAAGCTGTGCACCTGAGTCCTGGCTATTGTCGCACTTATGGTAAAGAAGATACCGAGAAAGCATCATAAAATACCGTGATGCGTGACAAGGAGCAGCACGTTATTCCATCAGGACTCAGACAGGATGTGCAAAGCGCGGCGCGCCGCCCAGAAGAAGCAGGGGCGCGCTGTCATTACTAATCTGCGCTGACCTCTCCCGTGCAGGATCCGATTTTCAGAACCTGTCTGGAAAAATGTTCGTAGCTAATGCCATGGGTCGCCGAGTCACTTTCAGGCTCCGCCTCTCATCAAAGCCACGGTTTTTCTGACAGATTTTTTTGGAAGAGACCGTGGCCAGTATTGCCAGAATGCATAATGGTCACAGGGTATGATAACACTCCTCCTGTCAGGCCGACTGCTGGTACAGGTCTCTTCTACGCTGTGGGCAACTATGCAGGTATGTCACACAGGGCAATGCTGTTCCATTAATAGCGAGCTGACGATCATCGCCAGCGGCTAAGGCAACAACTGCCGACTTCTATCAGCAAAAAGCAGTTTTATCGGGTCATAGCACGTCAGATGAGGGGTTGGTCTCAAGCGAACCGGACCTCTATGAAGAGAATGTTGATCAACGCAACCCAGCAGGAAGAACTGCGTGTTGCACTGGTAGACGGACAACGTCTGTACGATCTGGACATTGAATCTAGCACACGTGAACAGAAAAAAGCGAATATTTACAAGGGTAAAATTACTCGCATTGAACCCAGCCTTGAGGCTGCTTTTGTAGACTTTGGTGCCGAGCGTCATGGTTTTCTGCCTTTGAAGGAAGTCTCGCGCGAGTATTTCTGCAAAACCTCTTCCGGCCGTCCCAACATCCGTGAAGTACTAAAAGAAGGCCAGGAACTGATTGTCCAGGTTGACAAGGAAGAGCGAGGCAACAAAGGTGCCGCTCTGACAACACTCGTGAGTATGGCAGGCCGCTACCTGGTACTGATGCCAAATAATCCCCGTGCCGGCGGCATTTCCCGCCGTATCGAAGGAGAGGAAAGAACCGAACTGCGCGAGATCCTCAGCAACCTGAACATCCCCGAAGAAATGGGTGTCATTGCCAGAACAGCCGGACTTGGCCGCTCTCTTAAAGAGTTACAGTGGGATCTGGACTACCTGCTGAATAACTGGAAGGCCATTAAAGACGCAGCGGCTAACCAACCTGCGCCTTTTCTGATCTACCAGGAAAGTAACGTTATCATTCGCGCCATTCGCGACTATCTGCGTCAGGATATTGGTGAAGTGCTGATTGACAAACCCAGTGTTCACCAAAAAGCCCTGGATTTTGTTCAGCGGGTAATGCCTCAGTACCAGCAAAAACTCAAGCTGTATCAAGACAGCGTGCCGCTGTTCAATCGCTTCCAGATTGAATCCCAGATTGAAACCGCCTTCCAGCGTGAAGTGAAGCTGCCTTCCGGCGGCTCTATTGTGATTGATCCTACAGAAGCGCTGGTATCTATTGATATCAACTCCGCCAGGGCAACCCGCGGTAGTGATATTGAAGAAACAGCCCTGAACACCAACCTCGAAGCCGCCGATGAAATTGCCCGTCAGTTGCGTCTGCGTGATATCGGTGGTCTGGTTGTTATCGACTTTATTGATATGGGTCATAACCGCAACCAACGCGAGGTAGAAAACCGTATCCGCCAGGCACTGGGTATGGATCGCGCGCGTGTGCAGACCAGCCGTATTTCCCGCTTCGGCCTGCTTGAAATGTCACGTCAGCGCCTGCGTCCATCCTTAGGAGAAACAAGTGGTGTTGTCTGCCCTCGCTGCTCCGGTCAGGGCAGCATTCGCGATGTTGAGTCCCTGGCTCTGTCCATCATGCGACTGATGGAAGAAGAGGCCATGAAGGATAAAACCTCAGAGATTCGTGCTCAGGTACCCGTCTCTGTGGCCGCTTTTTTGCTGAATGAAAAACGATCCGGCATAGCTTCCATCGAAAAGCGCAACCAGGCACGAATTATTATTGTTCCTAACCCAAACCTTGATACGCCTCACTACGATGTTCAGCGCCTGCGCGATGATCATTTGGCAGAGCTGTCCGCCTCCAGCAGCTACGAGCTGACGCACAATGACAGAAGTGCTGAAGAGCCAGTCACAACCGGCAAACCCCTGCAAAAGACAGAAGCCGCCGTTAAACCTGTTACCCTCAGACAACCAGCACCGAGCGAACAGAAAAAACCGGGGATTATCCGCTCTTTCGTAAAAGCACTGGGTGATATTTTTACCACCGAAGAAGAGCGGCCAGCACCGGCTTCCAAGCCACGTTCCCAACCTCAAAAGCCTGCTGCTCACCAGATCCCCCCTCGCGATAACAATCGCCACCAGCAACGCCAGTCCCAAGGTCAGCAGCGCCGGTCTCCCCGCCAGGAAAACAACCAAGAACAGGAGACACCTTATAAGGATCGCCGTCGCGGCAATCGCCAGCAGGAAACACAAAACCGCCGTCATTTTGATACCGAGCAACGCGAGGATAGAAGAAAACCCCAACAACGCTCTCCATCAACACGACCCACTGAACAAGGCCGGGATCAACGTGATCAAAACGATGGTCAGCAGCGTAAGCGCCGCCCCAACACCCCTAATCGCCGCAAAAGCAACCGACCTTCCCAGCGGGAACCGCAACCTGTACAAGAACAACAACTACCGGTCATGGTTTCTCCTACGCAGGCACCAGCGACTGTCTCTGAAAACGCGCCAGAGCCTCAAAAGCCAAAAGTGACACCTGCTCCGGTGGCACTCACTGCCAGGGATGAGCCTCCCAAACCGTTGATCACAGAACCGGCTGAAGCTAAAGCGGAACAGCCCGTTTCTCAGACTCATCAGGAAAGACGGCAGAATAAATCGCCACGCTTTAGCAACCCTTTGCCAAAAATGGCAACTGAGGACAAGCTTGCGCCAGAAGAGTCCAGTTATGCGCAACCGGTTATAAAACCAGGTACTGTTGCGCCTGTGGCAACTCAACCTGCGGCGCTCGATACTGAAAAACACGCGACTGCTGCTCCTGCATCCACAACCTCTGATAGCACAACCTCTGATAGAGGCGTTCAACAAGAAACAGCCATGCCCGCTGTCCCTGTGGAAACACAACAGCCTGTCAGCGCATCTATAGAAACACAACAGCCTGTCAGCGCACCTGTGGAAACACAACAGCCTGTCAGCGCATCTGTGGAAACACAACAGCCTGTCAGCGCGCCTGTGGAAACACAACAGCCTGCTAAAGCAGCAGGGCCAGGCCAAGAGCAAAGGACAGAAAAACAAACGTCTGTTAACAGCCCAGTGATCACGCCTACGCAAACAGCACCTCAGACCTCCCCTGCTGCTAAATCAGAAAGTCCAGCACCAGCAGTGTCTCCCCGCCGTCGCCGATCTCGTGCACACAACGACCCTCGGCTAAAGCGTAAAAAAGCGGCTGAGCAACAAGCCACTGTAATCAGTGAGCCATCAACGACTCAGGCACAAGAAGAAGTATCCGAGTAAACGCCAAAAGACACACGGGCGACCTCAACAAGGTCGTCTGTTTTTTTATCCTCTTCTTATCCTCAAAGCTAGAATGAACCGCTTTCAGCGTTGAGCAAAAATCTACACGAATGCTCTTCGGTCATTATTTTATCAGCTCCAGTTCTTTAATCCTGAATTCAGGATTAAAAATTTCTCTCCAGTGAGATGGCTGCTTTTATCGCCGGTTGCAGCGCATAAAAAATTGTAAACAGTTTCTATGGAGGGTATGATGGCCGCATCTAAACGTGCTAAAGAACTTATGGGTAAAACCCGACTTGGTAGACACGCGCTGGTACTAAGTGATCTACAGCTACGGTAGTCTACAGCTACGGAATACGAGCGCTGGGCTTTGAAGAAAGCTATTGATCAGGTAGCAGAGGAGTTGGATGGAGGATTCATTTCGTTCTAAATACCGACGAAACATAAGGATATGGTAGACCCTCTATTAAATGCTTCCCAATAATGTTTTTATATTTAATAGGTGATTATTATGCCTTTTGGTAAATTCTTTACAGCAATTAGTATTACTGCAGGTGCAGTTGCTTTAACTGTTAGCTCTGTATCAGCGCAGGCTGATGGACTTCCGCTTCAATTCAAACAGGAGAAGCGTGAGGTCAAGCAGAATGTACGCCAGGCTAAAAGGGAGGTCAAGCAGGATGTACGCCAGGCTAAAAGGGAGGTCAAGCAGGATGTACGCCAAGCTAAAAGGAATGTCAAGCAGACTAAAAGGAATGTCAAGCAGGATGTAAGACAAGCAAAACGTAATGTTAACGTGATAGGACTTACGCATTGATGGCGGCGGAAAATCGAGGCAAAGCTTCCCAATGCCCGCGGTTGTTTCCTCCGCCAAGCTAAGGCTCTGGTGGAGGCTTTGACCCTGCGCTATTTGATAAAAAAATCCACTCTTCTAGGAGCCTGACCGAGAATAGACTACCCTACTGCGGTTGCGATAAATTGGTCTAAAAATTCCTGCTTCTTCGTCAAATAGACCCGCTATTCTCCTCAGAAGCAGAAATTTTTATCCTCAATTTCTCGCGATCCTCGCTAAGGGCGCTATTCTCGGTCAGGCTCCTAGTGGTGCCAAGCTCTAATATCCATCCCCTCTATGCTACCAATGGCCGAGCTTTGTAAGTCCACTTAAATGGCTTGGCCAATCTGGTATTAAAAAA